>CANNRV010000050.1 GCA_947508145.1 Comamonadaceae bacterium | reverse complement strand
GGCATCCACACATACAAAGCCACGGTCATCAACACGGTGAGCGCAAACACGCCCAAGGTTTGCGTCGGTCTGTCCAATACCCAGCGCAAGCCGCTGGCATAGCGGTCGATCGCCCATTGCAACCACGGCGGTGTGTGCAAGCTCTCGCCCCGCCCGGCAACGGCTGTCGCAGGGCGCAACACATAGGCACACATCATCGGTGTGAGCGTGAGCGAGACCACGGCGGAAATGAGAATCGCCACCGCCAGCGTGATGGCGAATTCGTGGAACAAGCGGCCTACCACATCGCCCATGAACAGCAGCGGTATCAACACTGCCACCAATGAAAACGTCAGCGAAATGATGGTGAAGCCGATTTGTCTCGCGCCTTCCAACGCCGCTTCTAAGGGCCGCAGGGGTTTGAGCGGGTCTTGCAAATAACGCGCAATGTTCTCGATCATCACAATCGCATCGTCGACCACAAAACCAGTGGCCACTGTCAAGGCCATGAGCGTGAGGTTGTTGATGGAAAAGCCCGCCAGGTACATCACACCAAAGGTACCGACCAGCGACAAAGGCACGACCACCGCCGGTATCAGCGTGGCCGCCGCGCTGCGCAAAAACAAAAATATCACCATCACCACGAGTGCAATCGATAACAGCAACTCGAATTGCACATCACGCACCGAGGCGCGGATGGTGACGGTGCGATCGGTCAACACCTGCAGGTTCACGCCGGGCGGCATGGCTTCGCGCAAGGATGGAAGCAACTGCTGAATCCGCTCCACCGTTTCAATCACATTCGCGCCGGGTTGGCGTTGTATGTTGACGATGATGGCCGGTTTGTCATTGGCCCACGCAGCTAAGCGGTTGTTCTCTGGCGCTTGCACGATGCTGGCCACATCACCCAGTCGCAACGGGTTGCCTCTGACATAGGCCAACACCATGCGTTCATAGTCTTTGGATGAGCGCAACTGGTCGTTGGCGTCCAAACTGGAAGCACGCGCCGCGCCATCCAAATTGCCTTTGGCCATGTTCACATTCGCCAGATTGATGGCGTTGCGCACATCCTCCAAAGACATGCCTGCTGCTGCCAATGCCTGCGGGTTCACTTGCACACGCACCGCAGGGCGTTGCCCGCCCGCGATGCTGACCAGGCCCACGCCGCTGATTTGCGACAAACGCATGGCCAGGCGGTTTTCCACCACATCGTGGATCAAGGTCATGGGCATATCGTCGGCGCTGATGGCCAAGGTCATGATGGGCGCATCCGCCGGATTGACTTTGCTGTAACCCGGCGGCATAGGCAAGTCGCTCGGTAAAAAACTGCTGCTCGCGTTGATGGCGGCTTGCACTTGTTGTTCAGCCACATCCAGCGGCAGCTTCAAAGAAAAACGCAGCGTGATGACGGAGGCGCCGCCCGAGCTGACCGAGGTCATCAAGGCCAGCCCCGGCATTTGTCCGAACTGACGCTCCAGCGGCGCGGTGACCGAGGCGGTCATCACATCCGGGCTGGCACCGGGGTACAGCGTGCTGACTTGTATGGTGGGGTAATCGACTTGCGGCAACGAGGCCACCGGCAGCAAACGGTAAGCCAGTGCGCCGGTCAGCAACAAGGCCAGCATCAGCAGCGAGGTGGCAACCGGCCGCAGTATGAACAACCGCGACAGGTTCATGGTTTGGCGGCTTTCACCACCTCGACCTTGCTGCCGGAGCGCAAGCGGTCCGCGCCGTCGGTAACCACGTTCTCGCCTTCTTTCAAGCCATCAGCGTGGATGGCTTGCGAGTCGTCTTGCACGGCCAGCAATTGCACCGGCACAGACTTGACCGTGCCATCGTCTTGCACCACCAACACGAAATTGCCTTGTGCGCCGCGTTGGACAGATGCGGTGGGCACCACCAAAGTATTTTTCAAACTATCGAGTTGCAATTCAATTTGTGCAAACTGGTTGGGGAACAACTGGCCGTCGCGGTTGTTCAATGCGGCTTTGAGCTTCAAAGTGCCGGTGGCCAGATCAATCGCGTTGTCAGTGGTGCTGACGCGACCGCTGGCGAGTTTTTGTTTGTGTTCACGGTCCCAGGCCTGCACCGTCAAGGCCTGGCCCGATTTGAGTTTGCGCATGATCAGCGGCACATGCATTTCCGGCACCGCGAACACGACTGCCATCGGCTGTGTTTGCGTGATCGTGACCAAACCGTTGGCATCTCCGGCACGCACCAGACTACCCAACTCGGCTTGTTTTAATCCCAATCGCCCGCTGATAGGGGCGGTTACCCGCGTGTAAGACAGTTGCAAACGTGCCGTCTCAACCTGCGCCTGATCGGCTTGCACCGTGCCTTGTAATTGCGACACCAGGGCCGCCTGCGTTTCCACTTGCTGGCGTGCTATCGCGTCTTTTTTCAATAAGTCTTGGTAGCGCTGCAAATCCAGTTTGGCGTTCAACAGTTGCGCGTTGTCGCGGGCCAGTTGTCCCAAGGCCTGGTTGAGCTGAGCCTCAAAAGCACGTGAATCAATTTCAGCCAACAGTTGTCCCGATTGCACTTGTTGGCCTTCGGTAAACCGCAGCGACTTCAATACGCCGTCCACTTGTGAGCGCACCACTGCTGTGTTCATCGCGGTCATGGTGCCTAGCGCTTGCACAGTGAGTTGCATGTCGGTTCGCACCACCGCTGCCACGCTTACCGGTGTCGGCTTGCCGCCGCCGTCTCCCATGTCTTTGTTACCCGGTCGTCCACCGGCATATTTCGATTTTTCGCCTGGTTTGCCCGGGCCTTTATCAGCCGCTTTGTCAGCCGATTTGTCTGCGGCTGCATTGCCGCCTGGTGCATAACGCTGCCACAAGGATTGCACATCATCCAAACGCCAGATGCCTGCGGCGATCAGAGTAAGCAACACGGCCAGTGAAAAAACATGTTTAAAGCGGATGTGTCGAAGTAAAGCCATAAGTCAACCGTGTTCCTCAGCAGAGTAGAAGCATATTAACCGTGTCAGAGTATGCGGGCGATCAATGCACAGGCCATGCTCAATATCAGCGTGGTGGTGATGGGAATGAAAAATTCACGACCGAAAATTTTGAAACGCAAATCCCCGGGAAAACGACCGAAGCCCAGCTTGCTCAGCCAAGGTGTCACGCCTTGAATCAACAGCAATACGACAAAAACAACCAGCACCCAACGAATCATGTGTCTGCCTATAAACGGTGCGACCTGTCGCCTTGCACAAAACCCAAAGGTTCCCACGCCGGGCCCGCGCCCACAGCGATCACCTTGAACAGTTCGCCCATTTCATGGTCTTGAATCAGCATTTGCGCTTGCTGCCGTTGCGCTGGCGAAGCATGACTTAGCAATTCAAGCAAACCGCTGTTCATCAAAAAACGGGCCTGGCTGGTATAGCCCAAGCACTGCAAACCGGCTTCCTGCGCTGCCATGGCCATGCCGGTGAAATTCACATGCGCAGTGATGTCTTTGCGCCCAATGTCGCTCAAAGGATCAGCATCGCTTTGGTGGTCGCGGTGGCACATCAACGTACCCATGTGTCTTTGCACATGGTAGTACTCGTGCTCAGGGAAGCCATAGTCAATGAAAAACGCCACGCCGCTGTGCATGCGCTCGCCCAGGCTGTGCACAAAGGCGTGCGCTTGCGGATGAATTTCTGTCAGGTAATCATGTTGCCCGTGTATCTCCCAGGGCGGGCGCAACTCAGTCACTTGGTCTTGCCAGACATACCTTTGGTGTGCATCGTCCCATGACACGCCGCGCTCATGCCACACCGTGTTCACTCTGTGCAGCAATTTCACCGGCATGGCATCCAACACCTCGTTGCCGACCACCACGGCGTTGATGTGTTCAGGCAATGCGTCCAGCCAATGCACTTTGTCCGCATGGTCTTTGAGTTTCTCGGCTTGCTGTTGTCGCAAATGGGCCGACACCTCAACGATGTCATAACGTGTGATGCTGTCATCCAGACTGTCTAGCAATTGCAAAGCCAGACTGCCGTCGCCTGCGCCGAACTCCATCACCTGATCAAGACCGCAGTGCTGCAAAGCTTCATGCACGCTGCGGGCCAGGGCTTTACCGAAATACGGCGAAACCAACGGCGCGGTGACGAAATCACTGCCGCCCGAAGGCATGCGGCCGATCGGCTGGCTGCGCACGCTGTAATAACCCGCGCCGGGTGCATACAAGGCCAAGGCCATGAAACGGTCAAATGGCAACCAACCCGCTTCAGCCCGCAAACGCGCTTGCAATAAGCGGTGCAGCTCAGTCGGTAAACTCGTTGGCTGTTCATTCATGGTTTGCATTGTCCAACATGTCCTCTGCTGTCAGCCCCTCAACTGTCCCGACTGTGCTGGTCACCGGCGCTGGCAAACGCCTGGGCCGCGCGATTGCGCTGGGTTTGGCTGCTGCGGGTTGGCGTGTGGCGGTGCATTACCGTCACTCTTTGAGTGAGGCGCAAGACACCGCCGACGCATGCTCAGCGCTGTGTGCAGGGGCGCAATGCTTTGCCGCCGACTTGGCAGATGAATCACAAACACGCGCTTTGTTACACACCGTGGTGGAGCACATGGGTCATGTGGATGCCGTGGTCAACAGCGCCGCTTTGTTTGAGCACGACAGCGCATTGAACTTTGGCTACGACTTAATGCAACAACACCTGCTGACCAACACCGCTGCGGCCATTGTGTTGGCGCAACAACTGCATGCGCATGTAAGCGCGCGAAAAGCCAATGGCGTGGTGGTGAACATGCTGGATCAAAAACTGTGGAACCTGAACCCGGATTTTTTCAGCTACACGCTGAGCAAAGCCGCACTGGAAACCGCCAACACGCTGCTGGCCAAAGCGCTGGCCCCGCAACTGCGCGTGGTCGGTGTGGCACCGGGGCTCACCTTGACCAGCCATATGTTGAGCGACGAAAAATTTGACGACTTGCACAAGCTGTCGCCGCTGGGCCGCTCTTCCAGCATCGATGATGTGGTCGCCACCGTGCTGTTTGTGCTGCACAACCAGTCCATCACCGGCACCACAGTGTTGGTTGACGGCGGCCAACACCTGATGCCCTTCGAGCGCGATTTTTCGCTGATGTGACATGAACACACCCCAACACGGACTCCGCACACTCTCGCTTTCTGGCTTGCGCTTCAAAGCCAACTTAGGCATATTGGCGCATGAAATTGACGCACCGCAACCCATACAAGTGGATGCTGAACTCAACCTCGGACCGCAAGATTTATTGCCCAGTGACGATGACATCAGCAACGTGCTGGACTACCGCAAGTTCAGACAAATCATCATCAACGAATGTACAGCCGAGCATGTGAATTTGCTCGAAACCTTGATCGGCAAGCTGTCGCACAGGTTGATGCAATTGCCCGGGGTGATCGGCGTGCGGGTGAAAATCGCGAAGTTAGAAATTTTTGATGATTGTGAAGTGGCAATCCGCATGGAGGCAGGCCAATGGTGACGACAACGATAGAACGTGAAACCCAGAAACTGGAAAAGAGGCTGTGCCGACAGGTGGGGGAAGCCATCGTGCAATTCAACATGATCGAAGAAGGCGACAAGGTCATGGTGTGTTTGTCCGGCGGCAAGGACAGCTACAGCATGCTAGATATTTTGTTGAAGATGCAAATGCGCGCGCCGATTGATTTCGAAATCATCGCGGTCAACCTTGACCAGAAACAACCCGGTTTTCCAGCGCACGTGCTGCCCGAGTACCTGACCAGGATCGGTGTGCCGTTTCGCATCGAAAACCAGGACACGTATTCCATCGTCAAAGACAAAATCGCGCCTGGCAAAACCATGTGCAGCCTGTGCAGCCGCTTGCGCCGTGGCATTCTCTACCGCGTGGCCGATGAAATTGGGGCCACCAAAATTGCGCTGGGTCACCACCGCGACGATATTTTGCAAACCCTGTTTTTGAACATGTTTTTTGGTGGCCGTCTTAAAAGCATGCCACCGAAATTGATGAGCGACACCGGACGGCACATCGTCATCCGCCCGCTGGCGTTTGTCGCCGAGCGCGACTTGATTCGCTGGGCCGCGCACCGCGAATTCCCCATCATTCCCTGCACGCTGTGCGGCAGCCAGGACGGTTTGCAGCGCCAACAGGTCGGCGACATGCTGCGCGAATGGGAAAAGAAATACCCTGGGCGTTTAGACAATATGTTCAACGCTTTGCAACACACCGTGCCCTCGCATTTGCTGGACCCCAATCTGTTCGACTTCAAAGGCATGAAAGCCACCGGTGTGCCGCAAGAGGACGGCGACATGGCGTTTGACCCCGAGACATTCAGCATGCCCACATTGCCGGGCATTCAAACTATCACGGTTTGAAAAATACGAGACGAAAAAAAAGCGGCCCTCAGGCCGCTTTTTTTTGGCAAACAATCAATGCTTTTTGTAAGCAATGACTTTTTGGTGTTGCTCGCCCAAGCCTTCAATGCCCAATGACATGGTGTCACCGGCTTTGAGGAACACAGGAGCGGGCTTGCCATTTTTCTTCATGCCCATGCCGACACCGGGAGGTGTGCCGGTGGTGATCACGTCACCCGGCATCAAGGTCATGAATTCGCTGACATAGCTGACCAGCTTGGCGACATTGAACACCATGGTTTTGGTGTTGCCGGTTTGCATGCGCACGCCGTTGACATCCAGCCACATGCTCAGACGCTGAGGCTTTGGCACTTCGTCACGGGTAACCAACCAAGGGCCGATAGGACCGAAGGTGTCGCAGCCCTTGCCCTTGTCCCAGGTCATGCCGCGCTCGAGCTGGTATTCGCGCTCGGACACATCGTTGATGGTGCAAAAACCGGCCACGTAATCGAGTGCGCGCGCTTGCGACACATAGCTGGCACGTGTGCCGATGACCACACCGAGTTCGACTTCCCAATCGGATTTCACAGAGCCTTTAGGCAGCATGACATCGTCGTTCGGGCCTTGAATGCAGCTGGTGGCTTTCATGAACACCACGGGTTCTTTGGGCACCGGAAGATTGGATTCAGCCGCATGGTCGGCATAGTTCAAACCGATGGCAATGAATTTGCCAACATGGCTGATCGGACAGCCCATGCGCGGTTTGCCGCGCACCAGCGGCAAGTTAGCGGTTTTGAGGCGGGCGATTTTCGACAACTCTTTGTCGCTCAAATGATCGGGGCTGATGTCTTTGATGACACCGGACAAATCGCGCAATTTGCCGTCGGCATCGATCAATCCGGGTTTCTCGCGGCCAACTGCGCCGTAACGTACAAGTTTCATGTGTGCTCCTGAAAAAAATCAATAAGTGGATCGGCCGCCGGACAAATCAAAAGTGGCGCCGGTGGAAAAAGAACAATCATCGGTACACAACCAGGCCACCATCGCGGCGATTTCATCGGGTGTGCCAAAACGCCCCATGGGGATTTTGCTCAGCATGAACTGTATATGCTCAGGCGTGAGTTGATCGAATATTGGCGTTTTCACAGCCGCCGGGGTGACACAGTTGACGCAAATCGCTGTGTCTGCAAGTTCTTTGCCCAGCGATTTGGTGAGTGCAATCACCGCTGCTTTGCTGGCACTGTATGCGCTCGCGTTCGGGTTGCCATCTTTACCGGCCACTGAAGCAATGTTCACGATGCGACCTTTATTGCGCGCTTTCATGTGCGGGATCAATTCCCGGCAGCAGTAGTACAAGCCGTTGACGTTGATGTCAAACACCTTGTGCCAATCATCGAGCGGGTAATCCCAGCTCTTCATGTTCGGGCCGCTGATACCGGCGCTGTTGACCAGTGCATCCACATCAGCAAATGCCACAGTGGTTTTCACGGCAGCCACCACTTGTGCATGTTGAGTCAAATTCACTTGCACTGATTCAATCGCAGCTGTGGGCCATTGGTGACGCAAGTCAGTCACGGCTTTGTCCATACCCTTTTGGTCATAGTCCCAGATGGTGACGCGGGCGCCGGAATGAAGCAAGCGCTGCACGATGGCAAAACCCAGTCCGCTGGCCCCGCCGGTGACCACCGCGTGGCGACCTTGCAAATCTAATTGGTTCATAGAAGTCCTGGAAGTTGCGTGATGCCGCGACTGGCGGCGCATGTGCCTGTCAAAACAAGCGTTGACTGTATAGCAAGCCTGACAACGCTATGCATGGTAACGGCTCACAGCATGATGGCAAGCGAGGTTTCCAGGTGTTCCAGCGGTGAGCGCTTGTAGCCAGAGCGGGCAAAGCGCTGCAAGCGGCCCAACACAAAAGACATGAACAAAGACGCTTTGACCTGCGCATCTACTGTCGGGGTACTGGAACCGGTATCGGCCTCGCGCAGCACCTGGCGCAAGCTGGCTTCGACTTTGTCGAAAAATAAATTCATGCGTTGTTGCAAGCGTTCGTTTTCAAACACCAGGGCGTCGCCCACCATCACCCGCGCCATGCCCGGATTGCGTTCAGCAAATTGCAACAACACTGAAAGCATGCGGCGCAATTTGTCTTGCGCGGCATGCTGGCCTTCGGTGATTTGATTCAACAAACTGAACACACTGGTTTCTATGAAGTCGATCAAGCCTTCGAACATTTGCGCTTTGCTGGCGAAATGTCGGTAAAGCGCTGCTTCGCTGACCTCCAGTCTGGCCGCCAGCGCGGCGGTGGTCACACGCTCGGCACCGGGTTGTTCCAACATGGCTGCGAGCGCCTGCAATATTTGTATGCGCCGCTCTCCGGGTTTGGGGCGCTTGCGCGTCACCGGTTCGGTATTGCTTGCCTGCGTGTGCTCTTCAGCCATAGGACAGTCTCCCTGGTAGTCAGTGCGAACGGATCATGGTGCCAAATGCTTGGTCGGTCAGAATTTCCAATAGCAGCACGTGCGGCACCCGCCCGTCAATGATGTGCACGGCGTTCACGCCGCTTTTGGCTGCGTCCAGCGCACCGCTGATTTTCGGCAGCATGCCGCCGCTGATGGTGCCGTCTGCGAACAAAGCGTCAATTTGTCTGGCGCTCAAATTGGTCAACAGTTGACCTGCTTTATCGAGCACACCGGCGGTGTTGGTCAACAGCACCAGTTTTTCGGCCTTGAGGACGGTGGCGAGTTTGGCTGCCACCACATCGGCGTTGATGTTGTAGCTTTCATTGTTTTCACCAAAACCAATAGGGCTGATGACGGGAATGAATGCATCGTCCTGCAATGCTTTGACGACGCTGGGGTCGATGGAGGTGATATCGCCTACCTGGCCCACATCGTGTTCAACCGCCGGGTCGTGGTTGTCCAACATTTTCAGTTTGCGTGCGCGGATCATGCCGCCATCACGCCCGGTCAAACCCACGGCCTTGCCGCCTGCTTGGTTGATCAAACCGACGATGTCTTGCTGAACCTCGCCGGCCAATACCCATTCCACAACTTCCATGGTTTCGGCATCGGTGACCCGCATGCCTTGTATGAATTCGCCTTTTTTACCCAGCCGCTGCAAAGCATTTTCAATTTGCGGCCCGCCGCCGTGCACCACGATGGGATTCATGCCCACAAGTTTGAGCAACACCACATCGGCAGCAAAATCGGCTTGCAATGCCGGGTCGGTCATGGCATTGCCGCCGTATTTAATAACCATGGTTTTGCCATGAAATTTGCGGATATATGGCAAGGCCTTGGCAAGTATTTGCGCTTGATCCCGGTGCGCTTGGGTCAGAGTTTCATTGGTGGTCATGGCTGTTACTGGTGATTTCTTTGGATTGTGCACCAAGCTTGCCAGGCCTCAGCCGCTGCATATTGTTTATTTAAAACATCCGGCATATTTTCAAATTTATTATTTTTAACAAATATCAAATTAATTAATCGATATTAATCACTTACAAATACCTATTTGTGCATGATAATAATCAGCTGAATTTAATTTTTTTATCTGGAGATTAATATGCCTCGCGTCAGCACTTCTACCCAACTCGAAAAAATCCGCGCCGCCCGCATCAAACTGGAAAAAGAAGAACAGCGTTTGATGTCGCGCAACCATGACAAAGCCTTGTCACAAATTGTTCAACTCGCCCGCTCTGCTGGTTTGAGTGCCGAACAAATCGCTGCGGCTTTGGGCAGTAAAAGCAAAGCAGCCAAAACCGGCGCAGCCAAAGCACCTAAAGCTAAACGCGCCACTGCCGGCCGAAAAGTAGCGCCAAAGTACCGTGACCCGGCTAACCCGGCACAAACCTGGACAGGCCGTGGCCGCACCCCGGCTTGGGTGCAGGCTTTACAAACTGCCGGTCAATTGGAATCAGCGCTGATCAAGGCTGAATAAACCTGCGTGCCGCTGCATCTTTTCCAGATTGCAGCGGCGCACCTTGAATATCTTTTAATGGCCAGGCAATATTTAAATCCGGGTCATTCCAAATAATCGCATCTTCATCGCTGGCCACCCAATAATCGGTGGTTTTATAAATCACTTCAGCGGTTTGACTTAAAACAATAAATCCATGGGCATAACCGCCGGGTATCCACAATTGCTGGTGTGATTCACTGTCAAGCACATGCCCCGTCCATTGGCCATATTGAGGTGATCCGGGCCGGATATCCACCGCCACATCGAATATGCGGCCTTGCGGCACGCGCACCAACTTGCCCTGAGGGTGCTGCACCTGAAAATGCAAGCCGCGCAACACGCCGTGGACAGACTTGCTGTGGTTATCTTGCACAAATTGAAGGTCTAAACCAGTCGCCTGATTGAATTCGCGCTGGTTAAAACTTTCAAAGAAAAAACCTCTGGGGTCTGAAAACACCCGGGGTTGGAGTAATAAAACACTGTCTAAAGCTGTTTTTTCAACGGAATAAGGCATGTGAATCAGTCCAATAATCGCAGTAAATATTGGCCATAACCTGTGCTCTTATAAGGCTGGGCCAAGGTTTGCAGTTTGTCGGCGGAAATCCAGCCCTGGGTAAATGCAATTTCTTCAGGGCAAGCCACCATCAGGCCTTGGCGTTTTTGAATCGTGGCAATAAATGTGGCCGACTCCATCAACCCATCGTGTGTACCCGCGTCCAGCCAAGCGTAGCCACGGCCCATGGTTTCCACATTCAATTGTTTTTGTTCTAAATATCGCCGGTTGACATCGGTGATTTCCAATTCACCACGGGCAGAGGGACGAATATCAGCAGCAATATCGCAAACCTGCCGGTCATAAAAATACAAACCGGTAACCGCGTAATTGGATTTGGGTTGTTTGGGTTTTTCTTCAATATGTATGGC
>CANNRV010000049.1 GCA_947508145.1 Comamonadaceae bacterium | reverse complement strand
TTTCCGGTCTGGTTGGTGCCCTTGGCTTTAATTGGTTTATTCGGCATTCGCGGCATGGGCATGTTCATCGGCCAGGTGGCGATCACCAAAGCCACGCAAACCGGCCTACTGACTTTGCGTATGCAAATGTTTCAACGATTACAAGACGCTGCACTGGGCTTATACCGACAGCAAAACGCCAGCGCTTTAGGCAACACGCTGGTGTTTGAGGTGCAACTCGGTGCACAAACCCTGGTGGGCTCCATCATTGGTACGGTCAGAGACAGCCTCACCTTGATCGCCCTGATCGGCTATTTGCTGTATTTGAATTGGAAGCTCAGCCTGATCGTGGCTTTGTTGATTCCTTCTGTGGCCTGGTTGATGAAAGTCTTGAGCAAGCGCTTGTACAAGCTGACGCAAAACACCCAGCAAGCCACCGACCAGTTGTCCTATGCGGTGGAAGAAACCGCTCTCGCCCACCGTGAAATCCGCTTACACGCAGCGCAAAACATGCAGACCGAGCGGTTTCGCCAACTCGGTCAATCGATGGTGCGACTCGCGCTGAAAACCACGGTGGCCAATGCCGGCATCACACCTTTGACGCAGTTGTTTTCTGCCGTTGCTTTATCGGCAGTCATCAGCATCGCATTGCTGCAAAGCCATGACAGCCAGATGAGTGTGGGTGGATTCGCAGCCTTCGTCACCGGCATGCTGATGCTGGTCAACCCGATCAAACATTTGTCGGAAGTGGCCGGGCCATTGACCCGGGGTTTGGCTGCACTGGAACGCGCGCTGGATTTGATTCATGACACACCGGTGGAGACTGGCGGCGCATTTCATGTGGACAACGCCAGCGGCCAGATTGAATGGCGCAACATCTGCGTCAGATACCAAGCCGATTTACCGCTCGCCCTGGACCATGTTTCATTGCTGATCCAACCCGGTCAAACTGTTGCGCTGGTGGGCAGTTCGGGTTCAGGCAAAACCACTTTGGCCAACTTGTTGCCACGCTTTGTGGATTGGACCGATGGCGATTTACTACTTGATGGTGTCTCAGTGCGTGAATGGCAACTCAGCGACTTGCGCCGGCAAATTGCCATGGTCAGTCAAACCGTGATTGTGATGAACGACACACTGGCTGCCAATGTGGCCATGGGTCAACTGCCGGACCGCGACAAAGTCACTGCCTGTTTGCAAGCCGCCAATCTGGGGGAGTATTTGCAATCGCTGCCCATGGGCATAGACAGCATGGTCGGCCACAACGCAGCCACCATGTCAGGCGGTCAGCGCCAGCGTTTAGCCATTGCGCGGGCCATGTACAAAAACGCACCGGTGCTGGTTTTGGATGAAGCCACCTCGGCGCTGGACAATGAATCTGAACGCATGGTGCAGGACGCTTTGCACAAGTTGCAACAAGGCCGCACCACGCTGGTGATCGCACACCGCTTATCCACCATTGAAAAAGCCGACCGCATCGTGGTCATGGATGCCGGGCGGATTGTCGAAAACGGCACGCACGCAGAGTTGATGCAAGCCAACGGCGCGTATGCGAATATGTTCAGGCTCGGTCAAACCGGCCAAAGCACCGACTTATTGAATGATGCTGCGGCTTAAAGCAGCACGATATTGAACTGCTCATCGCCGATACCGAATTCGGCTTGTAGTGAAATCGGCTTGCCGATGAATTCACTCAAACCCGCCAGATGCAGGCTTTCCTCTTCTTGCAACAAATCAATCACTTTGGGTGAAGCGAGCACGCGAAACTCTCGCGGACTGAACTGACGGGCTTCACGCAAAATTTCACGCAGTATGTTGTAAGCCGTGGTTCTGGCCGTGTTGACTATGCCCCTGCCCTGGCAATGCGAGCAGGGCTCGCACAACAACTGGGCCAGTGATTCGCGGGTGCGCTTGCGGGTCATCTCGACCAGGCCCAGCGCAGAGAAAGGGCTGATGGATGTTTTGACTTTGTCGCGCGACAAATGCTTGCTGAACTCTGCCAGCACAGACTCGCGGTGTTCGGCAGACTGCATGTCAATGAAGTCGGTCACGATCACCCCGCCCAAGTTACGCAAGCGCAACTGCCGCGCAATCGCACCGGCGGCCTCCAAGTTGGTTTTGTAAATCGTGTCTTCAAAATTGCGCGCACCGACAAAGCCGCCGGTGTTCACATCCACTGTGGTCAAGGCCTCGGTCTGGTCAATGATCAGGTAACCACCAGACTTGAGCACCACCTTGCGGCCCAGCGCTTGTTGAATTTCTTCATCGATATTGAACAAATCAAATATCGGCCGCTCGCCTTTGTAATGCGAGAGTTTGGCCACTGCCGACGGCATGAACTCTTTACCGAACTGCTGCAACATCGTGTGCTGCTCTTGGGAATCAATGCGAATGGTCTGGGTGTGTTCATCCACCATGTCACGCAATACCCTTTGCAACAAGTTCAAGTCCTGGTGCAGCAAAGACTTGGGTGCCAATTGCTTGGACGCGGCTTTCACCTTGGCCCATGTTTTGCGCAAATAGTCGATGTCTTCCTGTAACTGCGCATCGGTGGCGTCTTCGCCATTGGTGCGCAAAATAAAACCGCCCTTGTCTTCGTCGCTGTGCGCTAAATGCACCAGTCTCTTGCGCAAAGACTCACGCAATTCCAGCGGGATTTTTTGCGACACACCGATATGGTTGTCCTGCGGCAAAAACACCAGCAAGCGGCCTGCGATGCTGATTTGCGTGGACAGTCGGGCACCTTTGCTGCCTATCGGGTCTTTGATGACCTGCACCATCAGCGATTGGCCTTCGAATACTTGTTTTTCAATCGGCACCACGGGTGCGGCCTGCCCGTCTGCCTCTGCATGTTTGCCATGCACGCCAGTGAACACATCTGCCACATGCAAAAACGCAGAACGCTCCATGCCGATGTCGATGAAAGCCGATTGCATGCCGGGCAAGACACGCGCCACGCGCCCTGCGTAAATATTGCCGACCAAGCCGCGCTCCAGTGATCGCTCGATGTGGATTTCCTGCAAAGCTCCGTTTTGCACCAGTGCCACGCGGGTTTCTTGCGGCGACCAGTTGATCAAAATATCGTGTGGCATGACAGTTCCTAGGCGAGTCGTTTGAGCAAGCGGCTGGTTTCAAACACAGGCAAACCCATGATGCCGGAGTGACTGCCGAGTATGCGCTTGATGAACATGGCCGCTTGGCCTTGTATGGCGTAAGCACCGGCCTTGCCCATGGGCTCGCCGCTGTCCACATAGGCTGCTATGTCGGCTTGACTGAGTTTGTCAAACGTGACCCGCGAGCGCTGAACGATGCAACCAGTGCGCTTGGTGCTGTGCAATGCGACGGCGGTGAACACATCGTGTGTGCGGGCAGACAAAGCGCTGAGCATGCGCACAGCGTCTTCACGGTCGCGAGGCTTGCCAAATATCTGATCGCCCAAGGCCACCGTGGTGTCGGCGCACAACACGGGTCTGGGTTCCAACTTGCTTTGCTGCATTAATCGCTGCGCCGCATGGAGTTTGAGCAAGGTGACACGCTTGACATAGGCCAACGGCATCTCACTGGGCAACTCGGCTTCAAGGGCTTCAGCCGCCTCTGTATCTGCTGGTAACAGCAACTCGAATGACACGCCGATTTGCGTCAGCAATTGCTGACGGCGCGGGCTTTGCGAGGCCAAGTAAATGAGGGGCAGTTTCATCACTCGCGGTGGTAAGGGTGGTTGTTCAAAATAGACCACGCGCGGTAGAGTTGCTCGACCAGCAACACCCTGACCATGGCATGCGGCAAAGTGAGCTTGGAGAGCGCCAGCAACTCATGACCGCCTTGCCGTATCACCGGATCAAACCCATCAGGGCCGCCAATGATGAAAGCCACGTCTTGGGCGCTGTCTTGCCAGCCACGCCATTTGGTGGCCAATGCGGCAGTGCTGATGTGCGGCCCTTTTTCATCCAGCCACACACGCAAACAGTCTTTGGGAATGGCTGCATCGATGCGACTGCGTTCAGCCGCCCAGATTTGCGCCAAGGTTTTAGATGCGCGGGGTTCGGTCTTGACGGTTTTCAGCGTCAGCTTGGTATCAGGCGGAAACCGCTTGGCGTAATCGTCCCAGGCGGTTTGCGCCCAAGCCGGCACACGCTGACCCACGGCGACCACCCACAGCTTCATGCACGCGGCTTACGGGCCGGGCTTTTACCCGGAGCGGCTTTCTTTGCTGCGGGTTTTTTGGCTACAGTTTTTTTGACTGCGGTTTTTTTCGCCTCGGCCGGTGGATTGATTACTTTTTTCACCACGGCTTTGCTCGTAGCGGATGGGCTGGCTGCAGAAGATTTAGATGTGCCGGGACGTGCCGATTTGCCGGGCGCTTTGCCAGCGGGTTTTGCAGAACTGCTTTTGGCCGCAGCTCCGGTGGCGGCAGAGCCAGGTTTGCGTTTGGTGGCGGGTGATTTGGCAGCGGTTTTGCGCGAGGCTTTTTTGACCACCGGTTCTTCTTCCACCACTGCTTTGACGACAGGTTTGGGTTGCGGCGCACCGAGTTTGATGCGCACGGGTTTGTCGCCCCAGATTTCTTCCAAGTGGTAATACAAACGAATAGCGGGTTGCATGATGTGCACCACCACCGGGCCGCAATCCACAATGATCCATTCACCGTTTTCTTCGCCTTCAATGCGGGGCTTGCCATAGCCTGCGTCACGCACATCGTCACGCACATTGGCCGCCAAAGCTTTGGTTTGGCGATTAGACGTGCCGCTGGCAATGATGACCCGCTCAAACAGCGGCGACAGGTGCTCGGTATTGAAGACGGTAATGTCTTGGGCTTTGACATCTTCCAGGCTGTCGACAACGACGCGTTGCAATTTTTGTACGTCTTTTTTTTCAGAGACTTCTGTCATGGCGGTCCAAATAAAGGTGATGATGTTGAATATAGTGAAACACAGCGGGCTGCAAAGCCTGCTCGGGGTTGAAGCCCTTGCCTATTCGTAAACGGATGTCGGTGGCGCTGACGGTTTCCAGTGGCATGTGCAAAAGCGTGGCTCTGAACTGAGGGTGATTGTGCCACTCATGGGATACCTGCACGGTTGTGTTCACCTGTTCGCGTGGCGCGACGACCAACTGAGCCAGTTGAGCAATCTCTTGCCAGTCTTTCCAGCTTTCAAAATGGGCCGCCTGATCAGCGCCCATCAAGAGGAAAAACTCAGCCGCCGGGTGTTCGGTTTTCAGTTCACGCAAGGTGTCTATGGTGTAGCTCGGGCCAGCGCGTTGTGTTTCTCTCGCATCAATCAGGGCCTGCGGCAAGTCAGAAAAATTCAAACGGGCCATGGCCAAGCGGTGAATCGCCGCAGTCAATGTGCGGGTTTTGTGCCAAGCGTCTCCGGTGGGCACCACGTACAAGCGTTGCAGCGCAAGCTGATCAATCGCACAGGCTGCCAGCCGGTGATGCGCTGTGTGCGGCGGGTCGAACGCGCCGCCATACAGTCCTATGCGTTGAAGTGGCTGGTGTATCAAATCCAGGCTTTGGGCTGAAGGTAATCGGTATACAAACGGTGCTCTGGCGAACCGGGTTGCGGTTGGTTCTGGTAAGACCAGGTGACCAGTGGCGGCATAGACAGCAAAATGGATTCAGTGCGCCCGCCCGATTGCAAACCGAAATGCGTGCCCCGGTCAAACACCAGATTGAATTCCACATAGCGGCCACGACGGTACAACTGGTGATCTCGCTCGCGCTCGCCAAAGGCCATGTCTTTGCGTTTTTCCACAATCGGCAAATAGGCCTTCAAAAAATGGTCGCCCACGCTTTGCATCATGGCAAAGCTGCGTTCAAAGCCGAGTTCGGAAAAGTCATCGTAAAAAATACCACCAATGCCGCGCGGTTCATTGCGGTGCTTTAAAAAGAAATACTCGTCGCACCAGGTTTTGAAACGCGGGTACAAGTGCTCGCCAAAGCCATCGAGCGCATTTTTGCAAGTTTGATGGAAATGCACGGCATCTTCATCAAAGCCGTAATAAGGCGTCAGGTCCATGCCGCCGCCAAACCAGGCGACGGATTCACCGGCTTGGGTCTTGGCCATCAAGGCACGCACGTTCATGTGCACGGTAGGCACATAAGGATTGCGAGGATGAAACACCAGCGACACGCCCATGGCCTCAAATGGCGAGCCGTTCAATTCGGGCCGGTGCTGGGTGGCGGATGGCGGCAGCTTGGGGCCGGTCACATGCGAAAAACCCACGCCTGCACGTTCAAACACCTTGCCCTGCTCCATGATCATGGTGATGCCATTGCCTTGCAGGGTTTCGCCTTTGGGCTTTTCCCAGCTGTCAGACAAAAAGCTGTGTCCATCGAGTTCAGTCAACGCACCCGTGATGCGTTGCTGTAAATCCATCAAATAGCTGCGAATAGGTGTGAAAGCAGGATTCATTGTGAAGGTCCTTGAATCAAGAAAGCTTGCGTTAACGCTTGACGCCCCGGTGGCCGATGTCGCGTCGCACCTGCATGCCATCGAAATGGATGGCATCCACCAACTCATAGGCATGCGCCTGCGCTTGTCGCACGGTGTCGCCCAAAGCCGTGACGCACAACACGCGTCCGCCGGAGGTGACTATGTCAGCGCCCTGGCGCGAAGTGGCTGCATGAAACACCATGGCATCGGGCTTGTCTGCGGCCAATCCGTGAATCACATCGCCTTTGCGCACTGTTCCCGGGTAACCTGAAGCGGCCATGACCACACCCAAAGCCACACGCCGGTCCCAATCCAGTTCCACTTTGGCAAGCTCAGAGGCATGCGCTTCGGTCGCGGCCAATAGCAAGGCGAGTAAATCGCTTTTCAAACGAATCAAGATGGGCTGGGTTTCGGGGTCGCCCATGCGGCAATTGAACTCCAGCACTTTGAGCTGACCGTGTTTGTCAATCATCAAGCCGGCGTATAAAAAGCCGGTGTAGGGAATGCCGTCGCTCTCCATGCCTTTCAAGGTCGGTTGAATCACCTCGCGCATGACGCGTGCATGTATTTCGGGTGTGACTACAGGCGCAGGCGAATACGCGCCCATGCCGCCGGTGTTGGGGCCCAGGTCTCCTTCCAGCAATCGTTTGTGGTCTTGTGAGGTGGCCAATGCCACAGCCACTTGACCGTGGGCCACCACCATGAAACTGGCCTCTTCACCTTCCAGACATTCTTCAATCACCACCCGGGCTTTGCCGCCTGCATGCTGTATGCCGGAGTGATCCGGGGCGAGCATGTGGTCAATCGCCTCATGGGCTTCTTGCAGACTGGTGGCCACCACCACGCCTTTGCCGGCCGCCAGACCATCGGCCTTGACCACGATAGGCGCACCTTGCGCATCGACATACGCATGGGCCGCTGCCGGGTCTTCAAAGACTTGGTAAGCCGCTGTCGGAATATGGTGGCGCTGCATGAAAGATTTGGAAAACGCTTTAGAGCTTTCCAGTTGCGCTGCTGCTTGTGTGGGCCCGAAGATGCGCAAGCCGTGGGCGCGGAATTCATCCACCACACCGGCGGCCAAGGGGGCCTCGGGTCCGACCACGGTCAAGCCGATGTCATTTGCCTGCGCCCATTCGCGCAATGCCACGGTGTCGGTCAGCGGCAGAATTTGTAAATTTTTATCCAGCGCGATGCCCGCATTGCCGGGGGCTACATAGACCATTTGCACTTGCGGCGACTGGGTGAGTTTCCAGGCCAGTGCATGCTCGCGTCCACCCGCGCCTATGACCAGTATTTTCATAAGGCAGCGTTGTGATAAACCTCTTGCACATCGTCCAAGTCTTCGAGTGCATCAATGATTTTTTGCATCTTCACACTGTCTTCTTCGCTCAGTTCAATGGTGATGTCTGCGCGGTAAGTGATTTCCGCCATGGCGGGCTGCATACCGGCTTTGTCCAACGCGGCTTTGACGGCTTCAAAATCGGCAGGGTCGGTCAACACTTCAATCGCGCCGTCTTCATCGGTCACCACATCTTGTGCTCCGGCTTCCAAGGCCACTTCCATCACCGCGTCTTCAGAGGTGCCGGGCGCCAATATCAGCTGGCCGCAGTGTTTGAACTGAAACGCCACCGAGCCGTCGGTGCCGAGGTTGCCACCGTGTTTGCTCAAGGCGTGACGTACTTCGGCCACGGTACGCACCTTGTTGTCGGTCATGGTGTCCACCATCAAGGCTATGCCGCCAATGCCATAGCCCTCATAGCGGATTTCCTCGTAATGCACACCTTCCAGGTTACCGGTGGCTTTGTCGATGTTGCGCTTGATAGTGTCAGCCGGCATATTGGCCGCCTTGGCCTTTTCAACCGCTAAGCGCAAACGGGGATTGACTTGCAAGTCGCCACCACCTGCACGTGCTGCCA
The DNA here is from genome assembly GCA_947508145.1 of Comamonadaceae bacterium. Taxonomy (GTDB): domain Bacteria; phylum Pseudomonadota; class Gammaproteobacteria; order Burkholderiales; family Burkholderiaceae_C; genus Limnohabitans. The sequence goes on along the minus strand of CANNRV010000049.1, from coordinate 3,232 downwards.
CCATGATTTCACGAATCACCCGGGTCCAGACCTTGCCGCGCTTTTCATCTTGTCGGCCTTTGCGGTGCTGGATATTGGCCCATTTACTGTGTCCCGCCACGTTAACTCGCCTCTGCTTCTTCTGGTTCTGCCGGTTCGGATTTGGAAGAACGGCCTTCTTTTTTCGGCAAGGGCTGGATATCCAACGTCACTTCGTCTTTTTCATCCAGGCCCACGGTCAAACGACCACCGTCTGTCAATCTGCCAAACAGCAATTCATCGGCCAAGGCGCGGCGAATCATGTCTTGGATCAAACGCTGCATGGGGCGAGCGCCCATGAGCGGATCGAAACCTTTTTTCGCCAGGTATTTGCGCACTTCGTCGGTGAAAGTGACATCGACTTTTTTCTCTGCCAACTGGGTTTCCAATTGCAACAAGAATTTGTCGACCACGCGCATGATGACCACTTCGTCCAGCGGTTTGAAGCTGACCGTCGCATCCAGGCGGTTGCGGAACTCTGGCGTGAACAAGCGTTTGATATCGGCCATTTCGTCGCCCGGCTCGCGGGCATTGGTAAAGCCAATCGTTGACTTGTTCATGGTCTCGGCACCGGCATTCGTCGTCATGATGATGATGACGTTGCGGAAATCGGCCTTGCGGCCATTGTTGTCGGTCAAGGTGCCGTGGTCCATGACTTGCAACAGCACATTGAAAATATCCGGGTGGGCCTTTTCAATTTCATCGAGCAACAACACCGCATGCGGTTTCTTGGTGACGGCCTCGGTCAGCAAACCGCCTTGATCGAACCCCACATAGCCCGGAGGCGCACCAATCAAACGGCTGACCGCATGGCGCTCCATGTACTCGGACATGTCAAAGCGCAGCAACTCAATTCCCAGGATGTAAGCCAGTTGTTTGGCGGCTTCGGTTTTGCCCACACCGGTGGGGCCGCTGAACAAAAATGCGCCAATCGGTTTGTCGGATTTGCCCAAACCTGAACGCGCCATCTTGACTGACGAGGCCAGCACTTCCAGCGCTTTGTCTTGGCCGAACACCACACTCTTCAAGTCGCGTTCCAGGGTTTGCAGTTTGCCGCGATCGTCATTCGATACGCTGGCTGGCGGAATACGTGCGATCTTGGCGACGATGTCTTCGATCTCAGATTTGGTGATGGTTTTCTTGCGCTTAGACACCGGCAGAATGCGTTGCGCCGCACCGGCTTCGTCAATCACGTCAATCGCTTTGTCGGGCAAATGCCGGTCGTTGATGTACTTGGCGCTGAGTTCAGCCGCCGCTTGCAAGGCCGCCACTGCGTATTTGACGCTGTGGTGTTCTTCGAAGCGTGATTTCAAGCCTTTGAGAATGTCTACGGTTTGCTCGACGGTTGGCTCGACCACATCCACCTTTTGGAAACGGCGTGACAAGGCGGCGTCTTTTTCGAAAATGCCACGGTACTCAGTAAAGGTGGTGGCACCAATGCATTTGAGTTGGCCGCTGGACAAAGCGGGCTTGAGCAAGTTGGACGCATCCAAAGTTCCGCCGGAAGCTGCACCGGCACCAATGAGAGTGTGTATTTCGTCAATGAACAGCACGGCATTGGGTTTGTCTTTGAGCGACTTCAACACGCCTTTGAGCCGTTGCTCGAAATCGCCACGGTATTTGGTACCCGCAAGTAAGGCACCCATGTCCAGCGAATAGACCTGTGAATCCGCCAAAATTTCGGGCACGTCTTTTTGCGTGATGCGCCAGGCCAGGCCTTCGGCAATCGCGGTTTTGCCAACACCGGCTTCGCCGACCAGCAAGGGGTTGTTTTTGCGGCGGCGGCAGAGAATTTGTATGACCCGCTCAACCTCGTATTCGCGGCCGATCAACGGGTCTATCTTGCCGTCTTTGGCCATTTGGTTCAGGTTTTGCGTGAACTGCTCCAGCGGCGAGGTTTTTTCCGATTTGTCGGTGTTTTCTTCGGCTTCAGGTGCGCTGGATTCCGCGCCTTTGACAGGCTCTTGAGGATCGGATTTTTTGATGCCGTGGGCAATGAAATTCACCACATCTAAGCGGGTCACGCCTTGCTGGTGCAGGTAGTAAACAGCGTGTGAATCTTTTTCACCAAAGATGGCGACCAGCACATTGGCGCCAGTGACTTCTTTTTTGCCATTGCCAGTGGACTGCACATGCATGATGGCGCGTTGGATGACACGCTGAAAGCCCAGCGTGGGCTGGGTATCGACTTCGTCTGTGCCAGCGACTTGCGGCGTGTTGTCCTTGATGAAATTGGACAGGGACTTGCGCAAATCGTCGATGTTGGCTGAGCAGGCGCGTAACACTTCGGCGGCGCTGGGGTTGTCCAGCAATGCCAGCAGCAAATGCTCGACGGTGATGAATTCATGACGCTGCTGCCGGGCTTCTACGAAGGCCATGTGCAAGCTGACTTCAAGTTCTTGGGCAATCATGATTTCTTCCTTGGTGCGATCTTGGGTTCAACTGTATATGGAAACGGATGGGATTTATTCAACGGGTTCAGCCAAACATTGCAAAGGATGTCCGGCCTGGTGGGCGGCATCCTGGACCTGGTCCACCTTGGTGGCGGCCACATCCTTGGAATACACCCCGCAAACCCCTTTGCCGTCCAAGTGGATTTTCAACATGATTTGGGTGGCCGCCTCGCGGTCTTTGCTGAAAAACTCCTGCAACACCCTCACCACAAATTCCATGGGCGTGAAGTCGTCGTTGAGCATGACCACCTGGTACATCTGTGGCGGCTTGGTTTTCAGGGTTTGACGCTCCAGAACCACAGAGTCGCCGTTCGAGTCGCGTGGCGGGTTCAGGTTAGGTGTTTTGGGTGCGTTAGTGGCCATGGCTTCATTCTATCGGTGTGAATAAACAACTTGAATCCAAGGTGAAAACAGAAAATTTTTAAATTTTATGTACTCATAATTAATAAACATGAGATACTGAGTTGTATTAAACACATGAATTTTTAATTTTTATTAATTATTTAGGTTTCTTTAATTTCACACAAGGAGTAGGCAATGGCATTTGGTGTTGTTAAATGGTTTAACAACCACAAAGGGTTCGGGTTTATTGAGTCCAGCGAGTTTGATTCGGATGTGTTCGCACATTTCAGCGAAGTTGACATGGTTGGATTCAAAACCTTGCAGCAGGGCGCAACAGTTGTTTATGAACCCATGCAAGGGCCGCGTGGCTGGCTGGCGAAAAACATCAAAGTGGTGGCCGTGCCTGCCGCCGAAGAAGC
>CANNRV010000048.1 GCA_947508145.1 Comamonadaceae bacterium | reverse complement strand
GCTGTCATTGACACCAACCTGAACGCCATGTTCAACGTGACCAAACAAGTGGTGCCTGGCATGGTGGACAAAGGCTGGGGACGCATCATCCAAATTTCATCGGTGAACGGCGAAAAAGGCCAGTCCGGCCAAACCAATTACTCGGCGGCCAAAGCCGGTATGCACGGCTTCACCATGGCGCTGGCGCAGGAAATGGCCAACAAAGGCGTGACCGTGAACACCGTCAGCCCGGGCTACATCGGCACCGACATGGTCAAAGCCATCAAGCCAGAAATTTTGGAAAAAATCGTTGCCACCATCCCGGTCAAGCGTCTGGGCACGCCGGAAGAAATCGGCTCCATCGTCGGCTGGCTGGCAGGCGATGAATCAGGCTTTACCACCGGCGCAGACTTCTCCTGCAACGGCGGCCTGCACATGGGCTGATGCGCATGAAAGCCGCTTGGTACGAACGCAATGGCTCTGCGGCCGAGGTGATGCGGGTGGGCGAACAGCCCACGCCCGTCCCCCAAGCCGGTGAAGTACGGGTGGCTTTGCATTGCAGCGGGGTCAACCCCTCTGACGTGAAGTCACGCATGGCGCGACCCCTGGGCGACCCGCTCATCATCCCGCACAGCGACGGTGCCGGGGTGATCGACGCGGTAGGCGAGGGTGTGGATACATCGCGCATAGGTGAACGTGTCTGGACGTGGAATGCCCAATGGCAGCGTCCCTTCGGCACTGCCGCTGAATTCGTTTGTTTACCTGCGGCGCAAGCGGTGGTGTTACCGGATGCCGTGTCTTTTCAGGCCGGTGCTTGCATGGGCATACCGGGCTTGACCGCATTGCAGGCGGTGCATCTCGCCGGTGATGTCCACGGCAAAACCGTGCTGGTGATTGGCGCATCTTCTGCTGTCGGTCACTACGTGACACAAATGCTCAAACACGCCGGAGCCACGGTGATTGGCACGGTGGGCTCTGAAGCCAAAGCCGCGCATGCCCAAGCCGCCGGTGCCGACCATTGCGTGTTTTACAAAACCGAAGATGTGGTCGCCCGGGTCAAAGAACTGACCGGCGGCACAGGCGTGGACACCATCATCGACATGGATTTCTCCACCACCATCCAGTGGGTGGCGCAAGGCGTTTTGCGCCCGCACGGTCATCTGGTGTGCTACGGATCCAATCCACCGGCAGACATACCGGTGAGCTTCAGGCCGCTGTTGTTCGGGTCGATCAGGCTGAGCTTTTTCCTGGTCTATGACTTGAGCCCGGCTGACCGCCAGCACTGCCTGAGCCGCTTAAACCAGATGCTGGAGAATCAACAGCTGGTTCACAGCATAGGCGCAGCGTTCACGCTGGACCAGGTGGTTCAAGCGCATGAAGCTGTGGAAATGGGTAAAACCATAGGCAATGTGGTGATCACAATCCCGCATTGAGCAGCACCGCCCCAAGCCGTTTGGATGGCCCGGGGTGTTGGTGAGATCGGACATCGCTGGTTGTATTGGGCATGAAAAAAACCGTCGCACTTTTTTTGCATCACCCGACTTGTTCGGCCGATTCGGTCAACGGGGTGATCGCCGCTTTGTCGCCCATGGCCCGCGTCAAATTGTTCACCAAGCACGCCGTGCCTGAAGGTTTTTTTGACGACGTGGACTTGGTGGTGTTCCCGGGTGGCGACGGCGAAGCCACCGCGTTTCGCAGCGTGCTCAAACCCAATTTGGCGCAAGTGCGCGCCTTCATGCAACGCGGCGGCAAGTACTTAGGCATTTGCATGGGTGCGTACTGGGCGGACGCGTATTACTTCAACTTGCTCAAAACCACGCGCTGCGTGCAATACATCAAGCGCCCCAAAGCCGATATCCGTTCGTCATATGGCACGACCGCCCCGGTGAACTGGCGCGGCCAGTCACAACGCATGTATTTTTACGACGGCCCCACCTTCATCGGCGGCAGCTTTGACACCGTGGCCAGCTACGCCAATGGCGACCCCATGGCCGTAGTGCAAGGCTCGGTCGGCTTGGTCGGTTGCCATTTGGAGAGCCAGTCGCACTGGTACAGCAAAAAATACATGCAAGCGCATTGGCACCACAATAGCCACCATCCCATGCTGTTGCAGTTTGTCGCGGACTATTTGTTTCAGTCGCGGCAGATGCGCTTGTTTTGAAAATAGATTCCGGATGTTAGAAAAAAATACCGACACCTTGCCCGCGTTGGACCGCCGTTTGAGTGTGGCCCCGATGATGGACTGGACCGACAGGCATTGCCGTTACTTTCACCGGCTGCTGTCGCGCCACGCGCTGCTCTACACCGAGATGGTGACCACCGGCGCCTTGATACACGGCGACCGCCCGCGCCACCTAGATTTCAACCCCGAAGAACACCCGGTCGCCTTGCAACTCGGCGGCAGTGAACCCGCAGACTTGGCCCAAGCCGCACGGCTGGGCGAGCAATGGGGCTATGACGAAATCAACCTCAACTGCGGCTGCCCCTCAGAGCGGGTGCAACGCGGTGCTTTTGGTGCCTGTTTGATGGCCGAGCCGCAGTTGGTGGCCGATGGTGTCAAAGCCATGTTGGATGTGGTGTCGGTGCCGGTCACGGTCAAGCACCGCATAGGGATAGACCGTGTTGAAAGCTACGACTTTGTGCGTGACTTTGTCGGCACGGTGGCGCAAGCAGGCTGCCAGAGCTTTACCGTGCATGCGCGCAACGCCTGGTTGCAAGGCATTTCGCCCAAGGAAAACCGCGAGCTGCCGCCGCTCAAACCCGACTGGGTGCTGCGTTTGAAAGCAGATTTCCCACACTTGCAGTTTTCTATCAACGGCGGCATCAAAACCATGGCGCAAATTCAGTTGCATTTGCAGCAGCTTGACGGTGTGATGGTCGGGCGCGAGGCCTACCACAACCCTTGGTTGCTCAGCGAATGGGATGAAGCGCTGGGCGAAACCCCTTGCGGTTTGTCCCGCGATGAAGTGGAAGCGCTGATGGTGGCCTATATGGAAAAGCAGGCCTTGAACGGCGTGCCCTGGTTTGCCGTGGCCCGCCACATGCTGGGCTTGCGCCATGCCCAACAGGGTGCACGCAAATGGCGGCAGGTTTGGAGCGATCACCGTTTGAAACACACGCCGGTGGCTGAAGTCGCCAGATTGGCCAAGCAGGCGCTGGCAAACGCCGCCACAGACGATGCCCAACCGCCCCAGGTGGCGTTCTGATGTCTGGCAAACCCTACCCTTGGGCGGTGCTGGGTGTGCTGGTGATCCCCGCGTTTTGGGCGGTGAATTATTTGACCGCCAGACTCGCGCCCGGCGTGGTGCAACCGCACACCTTGGCTTTGGGCCGCTGGTTGATCGTCACTCTGGTGCTGGGCGGTGTGTGCAGACAAGACATTTGGCAACACCGGGCCCATCTTCGACAACAGTGGCGGCAATACCTGGTGCTGGGTTTTTTCGGTATGTTGGTCTGCGGTGCCTGGGTGTATGTGGCGGCCATCACCTCACCGGCCATGAATATTGCGCTGATTTACACCTCGTCACCGGTGCTGATCAGCCTGGGCGCGGCTTGGTGGTTGCGTGAGCGTTTGACAAAGCAGCAACTCGCGGGGTTTGTGTTGGCGATCACCGGCGTGTTGCACGTGGTGCTCAAAGGCCAATGGTCGGCCTTGTCGCAGGTGCAATGGGTCAGCGGAGACTTTTTGGTGCTGTTGGCCGCCATGAGTTGGGCGGTGTTTGCGTTGTTGCAAAAGCATTGGCCTTCACCGATGGGCGCGTTCGCCCGGCTGGCGGTCATGTCCTTCGCTGGCTGCCTGTTGTTGCTGCCGTTTGTGGCCTGGGAATGGCTGGACCCCGCGCACCCGGCCTGGACTTGGCGGGCCAGCGAACTGGTGTTGCTGGCCGGGGTGTTTCCCGGCATTGGCGCTTACGCGATTTACGCATGGGCGCAACGCGTGCTGGGTGCCAGTCGCGTGGGCATGGCCTTGTATTTAAGCCCGTTGTGGGGAGCTTGGGCATCCTGGGGCATCTTGGGTGAGCCATTGGGCTGGCATCATTTGGTGGGTGCTTTGTTGATATTGCCCGGTGTGGCTTTGGTGCAAATGCACTGAAGTGACAGCAGTTTTCTCCAGCATTTGTCTGTTTTGCATAGTTAATGAATAGACGGTCATAAATAGACTTTGACGAACTAAAAATTACTCTATTTAATAGAGCTAACGTGTTCAATTCAACACGTGGGGCTCTGACCATGTTGCACATTGACGCTCGTTTTTTTCTTTGCGCCGCGCTCGCCAGCGTTGCGGCCCTGTTGTCAGCCTGTGGGGGAGGAGGGGGAGGAAGTGGTGGGGGCAATGCCAACAATAGAGATTTGACAACCGCGCAAGGTCGGTTGAGCGCTGCCATGGCGAATGGCGAAAGTTCGTTACTGACAGCGAATGATGCCGCGACAGTGATCAGTCAAGCTTCCACCAATTACCAAGCCGTAATGGACAAGCAAAATAATCTTATTGCTGCTTTTTACCAAGGCTTAAGCACTAAATTTGAGCTGGTCAGGGACAGTTACATGATTCAACCGATGACTTCCACATTGGAAAAAGTATTTCCATTGGTCGTAGGGGATAAAGGCTATGTACTGGCATCCATCAGTACTCTGGGCGATGGCCGTATGGCTGGCTATGGTTATGACATTTTGGCTGGGTTCATCCCAAACCAAACTCGGCTGGTAGCTTATAACAAGGACACAAACCTAGAATTTCCGATACGACAAACAGACCATCAACCTGTATTTAAACGCGTGCTGTCTTGGCTGGTAAGTGGTGACCCGACAACTGATTTGACAACGCAAAATGCGGCGAATCTGAAAATCGCCTGGTCCAGTTTGCCCTCATACACCGTGCCTGGCCCGCAAAAAGTGACTAAAACCTATGCTGCTGATGGTTTGGCCGCATTGAATATTCCATTTACCAGTTTGACATGTGACCCCTTGTCAGCACCGGTGCAAGAGTGTGCCGCCAAAGCGCAACTGGTGGTTATTGGCGCTATAGATGATATCGGCGGTTCAGACAAGAGTACACCAATGCTCGATTTGCAATTGACCAGATTGAAAGAAATTATTCAACAAAAAATTCCTTTGCTCTACATGCATGCGCATCCCTCCTATAGCACCAAGAATAACTATGCAAGATGGGCGCAAATACCGGACCATGCAAGATTAAATGCCATGGGTTTTGCCAGCAGCGCGGATGCCTATTTATGGAATTACTACACCCAGGAATACGTAACTACAGATTTAGATGCTTCCCAACTCAAGGCACGCAACGACCCGATAAGTGGGGGCTTGTTGGCGCGAATCAACAACGGTCCTTTTAAAGATGCAAGCGCATACGACTGGAGCAATTGCCCTGTCGATAAAGACTGTGTTTTACCGCAAGGGTTTATTGATGACATAAAGAATCCATTGGACAAAATCAAAAAACTTTTGGATGCCATTAATTCCAAGGGACAAAACCTGTTTGACCCGCAAGTCGGAAATAAAACCCTTCAGCAATTGGTTTTGTGGGCAGATGCCTACCGAAAAAATATTGTCTATCCAATCAATAAGCTCACCGATCCGGAGAAATTTCAAAAAGCCTATATTGCTGACGCACTGGTGGCCTATGTCCGTCCAGCCGGATCGGCGCAAACAGATTTAGGCAATTTTTTGAATGCCAATATCAGCCAAGTCAAGGGCAGCACATCCACAGAAACTGTGAACGTCACCTTGCCGAGCAGCAATGGATTCACTGCCATTGGCCGGTTTGCGCTGCCTGGACAAGCTCTCACCATACAACTGAAAGATCAGCCTGCTAAGGGTACTTTCACATTTTTTGTAAATACCGCGAGCGAAGGAAACACCAAATTATTCACGTCTCCGGTGGATACCAATAACAATAACAAACCACTCTTGGACACGGGTTATCGAAGACCCAGGTTTCCCCGCAGTCCTGACTTTCCTCTGTCAACCCAGCCTATCACCATTGTTTCTCCCTATGGCGGCGTATTGGAGTTGCGCTTCAAAGGGGCAACTGACACCTCGCTTGTGCTGCAAATCCAAGGCGTAGCAAAACAACCCTTTTATGACACCACCCAAGCAGGAACGATTGACCCAGTCGCCTTTTTAAATGATGTTTTAACTAGTCAACTGGATTGGCTGGAAATTAAAACACCCGGCGTAGAAATACATTCCTTGATTCGAAAAACCAAAGAGTTTTTGTTGCCCGCCACAGGTCAAACACCTACCCTTCTTTCTAAGCCTTATTACAACTCCACAAGTAAAACCATCGACATGGCGAAATACCTTGATGAGGCTAAAAAATATGTATTGAATGATGCGTATCAACTCGCCGGTTTTCAGATCGGCGGTTTACGGCCGAACCAGCGTGTACTTGACTATTGCAACGCCAATGGTTGGAAATGTGAAACCTTGGATATACACAAAACGCTTGATGCGCTGCATTACCACTCAGATGACCAAGCCATTTGTGGTTCCATGTGCTCTGGCAACCCGATCACGTCTAACGGCGGGTTTGATCCGCGCGGTTGGGGTGAAAGCCACGAACTCGGACATAACTTGCAAGAGTTTGAAATTTATGACGGCATCAGCGGGGAGGTGTCTAACAATATTTTTCCCTTGCACAAAATATGGCGCATGCGGATAGATTTAGGCCGTGATGCCATAGGTTATGGCAATTCGCTGGAAGATACCCAGGTGGTATTCAATATGCTGAAAAATGTCTATCTTGACAACACTAAAAACAGTGCAGAAAAAATTGCACAAGTGCGTTCGCAATTGTGGTCGGATAGCTCCTATGCTGCGCAAAACCGATTGCGTCTGTACTTTTACTTGCAGTGGCCGCTCATTTATGCAGATGTCATTAAATCCCAAAACTCATCGATATCTGAGGCAGATGCCATTGAGGCTGGTTGGAATATCTTCACATTGCTTTATCTCAATTTGCGGGAAATCAAGGCGACGGGGGACACAGATTGGCCTATGCGCAAGGCGGCGCTTGGATTTGGCACCTATACGGCCAAACCCGCCATTTCCAGCGCGGCGGTAGGAAGTGACTATCCCCACCACGATTATTTATTGGTGATGCTGAGCAAGTTGACAGGGAAAGACCAAACGCCGATTTTTGATTTATGGGGTATTCAAACCACGCAAGCTGGAAAAACCCAAGTCGCTGACATGCACTTGCCTCTTCAGCCAGTGAAGTTTTACGCTACCCGTTGCTCGGATGATTTCAGAGGCTATACCTCAGTCAACATCGCAGAAGCATTTCCATGGCCTGATGAGTTCAAGCTTTCAAACGATGACGCCACGCAGGCGTGGACCAAAAAAACGAAACATAACAACTATTGCCTCAATTTGAAGCAGTGATTCGCGAACCAGTTGTTTGTCAAAAAACTTCACTGGGCTTGGCCTAGGACAGTTCAGTCCGCAATCCCCGGCACCACCTGACTGAAACCCCCGTCCACATAGGTGATTTCAGCCGACACGCCAGCGGCCAGGTCCGACAGCAAAAACGCCGCCACGTTGCCCACGTCTTCAATCGTCACATTGCGGCGTATCGGTGACTGTGTGGCCACCACTTCCAAAATCTTGCCAAAGCCTTTGATGCCGGAGGCCGCCAGGGTTTTGATCGGCCCGGCGCTGATGCCGTTGACCCGCATGCCGCGCTTTTGGCTGCCCAGCGATTCGGCCAAATAACGCACCGAGGCTTCCAAAGAGGCTTTGGCTAAGCCCATGGTGTTGTAGTTGGGCACGTTGCGCAGCGATCCCAGATAGCTCAGCGTCAGCAACGCAGCGTTGTCATTGAAGTGCGGCAAAAACGCTTTGGCCATGCCGGGAAAACTGTAAGCGCTGATGTCGTGTGCAATCGCAAAGGCTTCGCGGCTCAGGCCTTCCAGAAAATCGCCCGCAATCGCTTCACGCGGCGCGAAACCGATGGCGTGCACAAAGCCGTCAAACTTAGGCCAGACGGCGGTGAGGCCGGAGACCAGGGCGGCGATTTGCTCGTCGCTGGAGACATCGCAATCAAACACCAGGGTGGAATCAAAATCGGCAGCAAACTCGGTGATGCGTTCTTTGAAACGCTCGCCTTGGTAACTGAATGCCAGCTCTGCGCCTTGCGCGTGGCAGGCGCGGGCGATGCCGTATGCAATAGACCGGTTGGACAACACACCGGTGATCAACAATTTTTTACCTGCTAAAAACCCTGTTTTTTGAGACACGTGGAAGCTCCTGAAAAATCTTGCAGAATTGTCGCATGCGAATTTTCCTGACCTTGAGCTTTTATCTGCTGTGCTCCCCGGCTTGGGCGGCCAATGCCTACGCGCAGTTCGGCGACATCAAATACCCATCTGACTTCAAGCATTTCAGCTATGTCAACCCGGTCGCGCCCAAGGGCGGCAACATCACCATGGTCGCACCGTCGCGTGCTTCCAGTTTCGATAAATACAACCCGTTCACCTTGAAAGGCACAGCACCTCCTGCACTCAGCAGCCTGATGATCGAAACCTTGCTGGTGGGTAATTTCGACGAACCGACCACCGCTTATGGTTTGCTGGCTGAAGACGTCAGTGTGGCCAAAGACAAACTCTCGGTCACCTTCAAACTCAATCCTTTGGCGCGTTTTCACAATGGCGACCCGGTGCTGGCAGCCGATGTGAAATTTTCTTTCGAGCGTTTGACCAGCAAACAAGCCGCGCCACAGTTCCGCACCTATTTCAGCGAAGTCAAAGGCCTGACTGTGTTGGGTGAACGCGAAGTGAGGTTTGAGTTCAAACGCGCGAACGCCGAACTGCCTTTGATCGTCGGCGGCATGCCGGTATTCAGCCAGAAGTGGGGCGCGGACAAGCCGTTGGACCAGGTGGTTACCGATGTGCCCATAGGCTCCGGCCCTTACAAAATCGGCAAAGTCGATTTCGGCAAAGACATTGAATATGTGCGCGACCCCAGCTACTGGGCTAAAGAATTGGGCGTGCGTAAAGGCATGTTCAATTTCGACCGCATCACTTACAAGATGTACAAAGACACCACGGCGCAGTTTGAAGCCTTCAAAGCCGGAGAGTTCGATTACATACAAGCCTTTGTCGCCCGTGAATGGGCGCGAGGATACAAAGGCAAGCTGTTTGACAACGGCACGCTGATCAAAAAAGAGCTGAAACACGGCAATGCCGGGGACTTCCAAGGCTTCATGTTCAACACGCGCTTGCCCAAGTTTCAGGACAAGCGGGTGCGCCAGGCGATTGCCTTGGCCATGGACTACGAGTGGATGAACCGCCAACTGTTTTACATGGCCTACACCCGGGTGCGCGGTTATTTTGTCGGCAGCGACTTTGAGGCTAAAGGCCTGCCCGAGCCGGATGAGCTGGCCTTGTTAGAGCCATTGCGCAACAAATTGCCGCCCGAGGTGTTCAGCGACACCGTTCCATTGCCGCCGCAAACCAGCCTGGACCCGTCTTCCGGCCAAACCTTGCGTGACCATTTGCGCTTGGCGCGTGATTTGTTGGCGCAAGCCGGTTGGACTTACAAAGACGGTGCATTGCGTAACGCCAAAGGCGAGGCGTTCACGCTGGAGTTTTTGGACAACTCGGGCTCCATGGGCAGGGTGGTCACGCCGTACGCGAAAAATTTGGAAAAACTTGGCTTCAAAGTGAATTACAAAGTGATTGACTTTGCGGTGCTGCAAAAACGCATGGACGCGTTTGATTTTGAAATCATCAGCAACCGCATAGGCGGCAGCGAAGCCCCGGGCACCGAGTTGCTGGAGCGCTTTGGCTCCAAGGCCGCTGACACCGAAGGCTCCAGCAACGTCATCGGTGTGAAAGACCCGGCGGTCGATGCCCTGCTGGACAAAGTGGTGGCGGCGCAAACCCGGCCGCAGTTGACCGCTGCGCTCAAAGCCTTGGACCGGGTGTTGCGCCACGGCCATTACGCGGTGCCGCACTGGTACGGCAGCGTGCACCGGGTGTCTTGGCGGGCCGGGCGCTTCGAGCAACCCGACACCACACCACGTTATTACCAGCCTGAAATCTGGGTCACCTCGACCTGGTGGGGCAGCACCGCCAACCTGGTGGGAGACAAATGAGATGCTGAGCTATATCGTTAAACGCTTGTTGCTGATGATCCCCACCTTGTTCGGCATTTTGTTGCTGACCTTTGTGGTGATTCAGTTCGTGCCCGGCGGGCCGGTGGAACAAATGGTGGCGCAATTGCAAGGCCGTGATTCGGGCGGCGAGGGCGCAGCGGTCAGCGGCGCAGGCTACCGGGGCAGACAAGGCGTGGATGCCGAGCGCATCGCCGAAATCAAAGCGCTGTATGGCTTTGACAAACCGCCGCTGGAGCGTTTTGTGCAAATGCTGGGGCAGTTTGCCCGCTTCGATTTGGGCAAGAGTTTTTTCTACCCCAAGGATGTCTGGCAGTTGGTGAAAGAAAAACTGCCGGTCTCCATCAGTCTGGGTTTGTGGACGTTTTTCTTGAGCTACTTGGTGTCGATCCCGCTGGGCATTGCCAAAGCGGTGCGTGCCGGTACCCGGTTTGACACCTTGACCAGTTTGGTGGTGTTGGTCGGCTATGCGATTCCCGGTTTTGTGCTCGGCGTGGCTTTGCTGGTGGTGTTTGGCGGCCAGTTGCAATGGTTTCCGTTGCGCGGTCTGACCTCCAGCAACTGGGCCACGCTCTCCATGGGTGCCAAAGTGGTGGATTACCTGTGGCATATCGCCATGCCGGTCACCGCCAGCGTCTTGGGTGCGTTTGCCGTCACCACCATGCTGACCAAAAATGCGTTTTTGGAAGAGATCGGTAAGCAGTACGTGCTGACCGCCCGCGCCAAGGGCTTGTCCGAGCGCAAAGTGTTGTGGAAGCATGTGATGCGTAATGCGCTCATACCCTTGGTCACCGGTTTTCCGGCGGCGTTCATAGGCGCGTTTTTCGCCGGTTCACTGTTGATTGAAACCCTGTTCTCGCTGGACGGTCTGGGCTTGCTCAGTTATGAGAGCGTGATGCGCCGCGATTACCCCGTCGTGCTGGGCACTTTGTATTTATTCACACTGATTGGCCTGGTGACCAAGCTGATCAGCGACCTGTGTTACGTGTGGGTAGACCCCCGCGTGAAATTTGATTGACAGCCATGGCAAGCGCATCCCTTTCCCCTTCGCAACTGGCCTGGCGGCGCTTCAAGCGCAACCGCTTGGGCTATGTCAGTTTGATTCTGTTTTCTATTTTGTTTCTGGTCAGCATGGCATCCGAGTTGGTCTGCAATGACAAACCGCTGGTGGCCAGTTACCAAGGCCAGTTGTATTTCCCTATTTTGAAAAACCCGCCTGAAACCGTGTTTGGCGGCGACTTTGAAACACCAACCGATTATTTCGACCCGTTCATCCGCCAGCAGTTCCAGCAGCCCGGCAACTGGGCGGTCTACCCGATCAACCCCTACCACCACAGCACCCTGAATTACTTTGCCAAAGAACCCAACCCGGCGCCGCCTTCGGCTGACAACTGGCTGGGCACCGACGACCGGGGCCGGGATTTGCTGGCGCGCTTGCTCTACGGTTTTCGGGTGTCGGTGTTGTTTGCGTTGGCGCTCACCATCACCGGTACCTTTTTGGGCGTGGTGACCGGCGCGATCCAAGGCTTTTTTGTGGGCAAAACCGATTTGGTGATGCAGCGCTTTATTGAAATCTGGGGGGCCATGCCCGAGCTGTATTTGCTGATCATTTTTTCAGCGGTGTTC
>CANNRV010000047.1 GCA_947508145.1 Comamonadaceae bacterium | reverse complement strand
CGACGCTCTGCGGTGTCGCCGTGCACCAGCATCCACAGGTCTTGCACAGCCGGGCCCATGCGTGCATCGTCCATGTCGACAAAATGCGGGCCGGGTTCGGGCAAGCCTTCGGGTGTCCACAAAATATTGCCGGGGTGGCAGTCGCCATGCAGTCTCAGCGTTGTGATGTCGGCAGGCATAGCCTCGCGCACAAGTTCAAGCGCCTGGTTGCACAAAGCCAACCACTGTTGTCGCACTTCTTCTGCCACTTGGTGCTGTGACACCAATTGATCCCGCGGCATGTCACCAAAGCTATGCAGGTTCAATGCGGGGCGGTGCTTGAATGCGTGCCGCTCGCCCACCAAGTGCAATCGCGCCATCAAACGGCCTGTCCACATCAGTACCTCGGGGTCATCGAGTTCAGGTGCGCGTCCGCCACGGCGCGGGCTGACGGTGAACCAGAAATGTCCATCCACGCCATCGTGCGTTACACGCGCTTCGTGCAGCTGCATGCCTTTTAATGTCAACGGGCCTACCACCGGCACATCGTCTGCGTTCAATTCAGTGGTGAAGCTCAGCTCTTCGCGTATCTGCGCCTCGCTCCAACGCCCGGGCCGGTAAAACTTGGCGACCACCGAACTGTCGTCATCCAAATGCACCAGATAGACACGGTTTTCATACGAGCTGAGTGCGCTCAAGCGACCATCCACCGTCAAGCCCAAACCGCTTAAAGCATCAAGTACCACCGAGGGCGTGAGCGCTTGGTAAGGATGGGCCATCACATGCCCCACACGATGGCTTGGTTTTCCTTATGGCAACGCTGCAACATGTCAATGATGGGCTTGCAGCGTTGGCGCAAACTGATGTGCTCAAACACCGGTGGCGACATGCCTTGGTGTTTGGCATGCTCGCGTGCAGCCAGTTGTTCGGCTTCTTGCTGGGCTATCGCTGCCTGTAAAGCGACAACCGCTGTCGGCATGTCGGCGGGTTCAATGATGCCTTGGGGCTGTACCTCTTTGCCTATCAATTGCAAAAACTGTTTGCCTTGCGGCTCCAGCAGTATCAAGTCACCCGCCGCCTTGGATTTGAATTTATAGAGCATGTTTCTATTGTGCGCCCGTTTGCCAAACCACTGGCGTGTTTTTCTTCAGCAACGTGCTTGACCCAGACCTGTTGATAAGCGAGATGCTTTTTTGCAAATTAATGCAAATAGGCTATTGACGCAAATACTTCAGGCCTCAACAATATGGACATGAACATATTGTGCATTGGCGGCGGGCCCGCCGGTTTGTATTTCGCGCTGTTGATGAAGCAGCAAAACCCGTCACACCGCATCACCGTGGTCGAGCGCAACCGCCCTTACGACACCTTTGGCTGGGGCGTGGTGTTAAGCGACCAAACGCTGGACAACCTGCGTGTGGCTGACCCGCACACGGCGCAACTGATAGGCGATGCGTTCAACCACTGGGACGACATCGAGGTGTTTTTCAAAGGCCGCAGTGTGCGCTCCACCGGCCATGGCTTTTGCGGCATAGGCCGAAAACATTTGCTCAACATCTTGCAACAACGCTGCGAAGAACTGGGCGTGGAGCTGGTGTTTGAAACCGATGTGTCTGATGACCAAGCGCTGGCACAACAGTACCAAGCCGATCTGGTGATTGCCAGCGATGGTTTGAACAGCCGCATACGCACACGTTACGCAGCCACCTACCAACCTGACATCGATGTGCGGCACTGCCGTTTCGTCTGGCTGGGCACGCACAAAACCTTTGATGCATTCACGTTTGCTTTCGAGCAAACCGAGCACGGTTGGTTTCAGGCACATGCCTACAAATACGACGCGAACACATCTACTTTCATTGTTGAAACACCGGACGAGGTCTGGCGTGCCCACGGGCTGGACCAGATGTCGCAAGAAGAAGCGATTGCGTTTTGCCAGAAGCTGTTCGCCAAATACCTGGATGGCCATGCACTCATGAGCAATGCAGCACATTTGCGCGGTTCGGCCATTTGGATTCAATTTCCACGCGTGATTTGCAATAGCTGGGTGCACTGGGAAACACTTGGAGACAAACCCACGCCCGTGGTGTTGATGGGTGACGCAGCGCACACCGCTCACTATTCGATTGGCAGCGGCACCAAGCTGGCATTGGAAGACGCGATTGATTTGGCCAACACCTTTGCCACACACCCCGGCGCTGACATGCGCGAAGTGTTGCAGGCTTATCAAGACAGGCGCAGCGTGGAAGTTTTGAAAATTCAAAACGCAGCGCGCAATTCAACTTCTTGGTTTGAACATGTGGACCGCTACACCCACATGGAGATTGAACAGTTCACCTATTCATTGCTGACCCGCTCGCAACGCATCAGCCATGAAAACCTGCGCTTGCGTGACCGCGACTGGTTGCAGTCCTATGAAGCTTGGTTGTCCGGCGGGCGGGTCATGCCGCCTATGTTGATGTCTTTCACCCTGCGTGAACTGCGTCTGAAAAACCGCATCGTGGTCTCGCCCATGGCCACTTACAACGCGGTGGACGGTGTGGTTGGCGACTTCCACATGGTGCACTTGGGCGCACGCGCTTTAGGCGGTGCCGGTTTGGTCATGGTCGAGATGACCAGCCCCACGCCAGAAGGCCGCATCACACCCGGTTGCCCGGGTTTGTGGAACGACGAACAGCAACATGCGTTTGAACGCATCACGCGTTTTGTGCATCAGCAGCAGGCACACATCGGCTTGCAACTCGGTCACAGCGGGGCCAAAGGTTCCACGCAATTAGGCTGGCAAGCGATTGACGAGCCCTTGCCGCAAGGCAATTGGCCGCTGATGGCGGCCAGTCCTGTGGCCTATGGTGTCAACAACCAAGTGCCCAAGGCCATGACGCATGCGGACATGCAAGCCACTGTGTCAGAGTTTGTACAAGCCACGCTGCGTGCCGATGCCGCCGGTTTCGACTGGTTGGAATTGCATTGCGCCCACGGTTATTTGTTGTCCGGCTTTATCTGTCCATTGACCAACTTGCGAGACGATGATTTTGGTGGCTCATTGGACAAGCGCTGTCGTTTTCCTTTGCAGGTATTCGCTGCCATGCGTGCCGTCTGGCCTGCACACAAGCCCATGTCGGTGCGCATATCCGCGCACGACTGGGCACCGGGCGGCAACACCGACGACGACGCGGTGGAGATAGCGCGTTTGTTCAAAGCTGCTGGTTGCGACCTGATCGATGTGTCTTCCGGCCAAACCACACGCGCTGCCAAGCCGGTGTATGGCCGCATGTACCAAACCCCGTTTGCCGACCGCATTCGCAACGAAGTGCATATCGCCACCATGGCGGTGGGTGCCATCAGCGAGGCGGATCATGCCAACAGCATCATCGCTGCGGGTCGCGCTGACCTGTGCGCGATTGCCCGCCCGCATCTCGCAGACCCGAACTGGACTTTGCACGAAGCCGCCAAACTCGGTAGCAAAGACTTGGTGTGGCCACAGCCGTATGAAAACGGTCGGGATCAGTTGTACCGCTTGCTTGGCGCAGCGAGGTGACACATGGATTTAGAAGCCCGTGTTCACAGCACACACCCTGAAGCCTTGCGTCTGTGGTTGCGCATGCTCACCTGCACACAGTTGATTGAAAAACAAGTGCGCAGCGGTTTGCGCGATGAGTTCAACACCACCTTGCCGCGCTTTGACCTGATGGCGCAACTTGAACGCGCACCGCTGGGCATGAAGATGAACGAGTTGTCGCGCCGCATGATGGTGACCGGCGGCAACATCACGCCGGTGACCGATCAACTGGTGAAAGAAGGACTGGTGGAGCGCATGAGCCTGCCGAATGACCGCAGAGCCTGGTTGATTCGACTCACACCCGCCGGACGTGCCTTGTTCAAAAAAATGGCGCGTCGCCATGAAGCCTGGATAGTGGCCGCTTTTTCCTCACTCGATAGCAGAGAATTGAACCAACTGCATGCATTGCTCGGCCAAGTCAAACAACACGCACTGCCAACAGACAACACGGAGACCCCATGAAACATTTCATTCCCACCGACAGCCCTATGCATGCCGGTACCCGTTCGTTCGCCGCGCACCAGGCCAGCCATTTTTCTTGGCAATGCGATGACAAAGGCGTGGCGGTGTTGACCCTGAACCGCCCTGAGCGAAAAAACCCGTTGACCTTTGAGTCCTATGCCGAGTTGCGCGATTTGTTCACTGCCTTGCGCCATGCCAGCGATGTCCGCGTGGTGGTACTGCAAGGTGCTGGTGGCAATTTCTGCTCTGGCGGCGATGTGCACGACATCATCGCGCCGTTGACCCGAATGAGCATGCCCGAGCTGCTGGCTTTCACGCGCATGACCGGCGACCTGGTCAAAGCCATGCGCCTGTGTCCGCAACCGGTGATCGCAGCGATTGACGGCGTGTGTGCCGGTGCTGGTGCCATGCTGGCACTGGCCAGTGACATTCGTTTGGGCACGGTGCAAGCCCGTGTGTCGTATTTGTTTTCACGCGTTGGTTTAGCTGGTGCCGATATGGGTGCTTGCACCTTGCTGCCGCGCGTCATCGGCCAAGGTCGCGCCAGCGAATTGCTGTTCAGCGGTCGCGCCATGACTGGCAGCGAAGGATTGGCCTGGGGCTTTTTCAACACGCTGTGCGAGCCCGGTGATTTGCCTCAAGCCGGCTTGCAACTGGCGCATTCACTGGCCGAAGGCCCGACCTTTGCACACGGCATGACCAAAACCATGTTGCACCAGGAATGGAATATGTCGCTGGACCAAGCCATTGAAGCCGAAGCGCAGGCCCAAGCCATTTGCATGCAAACGCAAGATTTTCACCGCGCTTACCAAGCGTTTGCCGCCAAGCAGCGCCCCGTGTTTGAAGGTAATTGAAATGAGCGCCCAATGGGAACTCCCCTTCTTTGAACCACGCCACCGCGAACTTGCACAGTCTTTGGCGGATTGGATAGCCGACCAGCAAGTGGACGAAACCGATGACCGTGCCGCTTGTCGCACCTGGGTGCGTTTATTGGGGGATGCCGGTTGGCTAGGTTACTGTGTGCCGAGTGCATTCGGTGGACATTGGGACACATTGGATTCACGCGCCTTGGTCATCATCCGCGAAACCTTGTCGCGTTTTTCACCGTTGGCAGATTTCGCATTCGCCATGCAAGGCTTGGGCAGTGGTGCCATCTCCTTGGCCGGCACACCTGCGCAACAGTTGCTTTACTTGCCCAAGGTGGCACGCGGTGAAGCAATCGCCGCGTTTGCACTCAGCGAGCCGCAAGCCGGTTCTGATGTGGCGGGTATGCAAACCCATGCGGTGGCTGAATCGAACGCCTATGTGCTCAAGGGTGTGAAAACCTGGATCAGCAACGGCGGCATCGCGGATTTTTATGTGGTGTTTGCCAAAACAGATGTGAACGCAGGCGCACGCGGCATCAGTGCTTTTATTGTCGACGCCCACTCGCCGGGTTTAGACGACAGTACGCATTTGCAAGTCATGTCGCCCCACCCCTTGGCCACTTTGCATTTCAACGACTGCCATATACCCAGCCATGCTTTGTTGGGCGATCTTCACGGTGGCTTCAAATTGGCGATGCGCACCTTGGACATTTTTCGCGCCTCTGTCGCCGGTGCGGCCCTTGGCATGGGCAGACGCGCGTTGCATGATGCCGTGACTTACAGCCGGTCGCGTGCGATGTTCGGCGCACATTTGGCAGACTTCCAACTCACCCAAGCCCGCTTGGGTGACATGGCCGCATTGCTGGACGCAGCTGCCTTGTTGACTTACCGCGCCGCTTGGATGCGCGACACGCAAGGCAGTGATGGCGCTGCTGCTGCGGCCTACACACATGCCGCCGCCATGGCCAAGCTGGTGGCCACAGAAAACGCTTCGCGTGTGATCGACATGGCTTTGCAAATGCACGGTGGCTTGGGTGTGCTGGTGGGCAACAAGTTGGAAGCCTTGTACCGCGATATTCGTTCCTTGCGCATTTACGAAGGTGCGTCTGAAGTGCAGCAACTCATCATTGGCAAATCGGTGCTCAAGGCTTCTTCATGAGTGCGCACACCGACCGTTTTGTGTTCGAGCGTTTACCGCCTCGCAAAGAATGGCCGGTGATGCTGTACCCGGACGGTGCGCCGACTGGTTCGTCCGAACTCAATCTGGTGGCGCAACTGCTGGATCAGGCCATGCACAGCCCCTGGGCGGACCAGCCCTTGTTCCGCTCACCCGACATCACCATGAGCTACCGCGAGGCGCTGGCAGCGGTGAACCAACGGGTGAATTTGCTGCGCGGCCATGCGGGTCTGCAACCGGGTCAGCGCGTGCTCATTCGCGGTCACAACAGCGTGGCATTTGCTTTGGCTTGGCTGGCGGTGTTGAAGGCCGGTTTGATTGCTGTCTCCACCATGCCTTTGTTGCGAGCTAAAGAGTTGGGCGACATCATTGATAAAGCCCAGCCTGTGCTGGCCTTGTGTGATGTGTCATTAGCGGATGAATTGGTGACGGCCCAACAGCAACATCCCGTTTTGAAACAGATTCTGATGTTTCACTATCCGTCTGATAAAGACAGTGTTGAATCTTTAGCCGCTATCCAATGCACTGAGGCAATTGCCTGCCCCACGCTTGGTGACGACATCGGCTTGTTGGCATTCACCTCTGGTACCACAGGCATTCCCAAAGCCGCTTGTCATTCGCATTTGGACATGTGGATGGCTTGCCAAGCCTGGCCGCTGCATGTGCTGAATGCAAACAGCACAGATATTGTGTGCGGCACTCCGCCGCTGGCTTTCACTTTCGGACTCGGCGGCCTGTTGTTGTTTCCCATGGTGGCCGGGGCCAGTGTGTATTTCCCTTCTGCACCTTTGACCCCCGAGCTCATGGTGCAGGCCATGGCCCAATCCGGTTGCACGGTTTGCTACACCGCACCCACTTTTTATCGCCAAATGGCAGACCTGATCGCCAAACAAGCCGTGCCCAGTTTGCGTGTGTGTGTCAGCGCTGGCGAAGCATTGCCTGATGCCACACGCCAGTTGTGGCGTCAAGCCACTGGCTTAGAACTGTTGGACGGCATTGGCGCGACAGAGATGTTTCATATTTTTATTTCTTCACCGCTGTCGCAATTCAAACCGGGCAGTTTGGGCCGGGTGGTGCCCGGCTACGAAGCCTGCGTGGTGGATGTGCACGGGCAAGCCTTGCCGCACGGGCAAATCGGCAGACTGGCTGTGCGCGGGCCCACCGGTTGTAAATACCTGAGTGACGACAGACAAGGCGTTTACGTTCAACACGGCTGGAATTTTCCGGGCGATGCGGTTTGGCAAGACGCGGACGGTTATTTCTTTTACCAATCGCGTGCAGATGACATGATTGTTTCTTCCGGCTACAACATTGGTGCGCCCGAGGTGGAAGATGCCATGTTGCTGCATGCTGCCGTGGCCGAATGCGCTGTGATTGGCCTGCCTGATGCAGACCGAGGCATGTTGGTCGCCGCTTTTTGTGTGCTCAAACCCAACTACCAAGCTGCTGGCAGTTTGACCAAAGAGTTGCAAGACCATGTCAAACAATTGCTGGCTCCCTACAAGTACCCCAGACGGATTCACTTTGTGCCATCGCTGCCGCGCACAGCCACTGGCAAATTGCAACGTTACCTATTGCGCCAACTTCATCCCGACTCCTAGGATTTCCCATGCACACAGTTTTATGCCCCGAAGGATGGGCAGCTCCCAAAGGTTATGCCAACGGCATCAGCGCGCGCGGTCAACAGATTTTTGTCGGCGGCCAAATCGGTTGGAACGCTGCGCAGCAATTTGAGTCTGATGACTTCATTGACCAAACACGTTTGGCTTTAAGCAATGTGCTGGCCGTGTTGCATACCGGCGGCGCGAGCCCGGCTCACATGGTGCGCATGACCTGGTACATCACTGACCGGCAGATGTACCAATCTCGTTTAAAAGAATTGGGTCAGGTGTACCGCGATGTGATGGGCAGACATTACCCGGCCATGACCTGTGTGGTGGTCAGTGGTTTGGTGGAAGAACGCGCTTTGGTGGAAATTGAAGTGACGGCTGTCATTCCAGACAACAGCTGATTTTTTCAATCCAGTGATTGCTGTATCAACTGATTGAACAGTTCAGCTTGTTCGTACTGCACCCAGTGGCCTGCATCAGGCACCACATGAAAGTCTTTCAAATCGCAGCCTGACAGCAAGCCGGGTATCAAATGCAAGCTGCCTGTGTACAAGGCATCGTTTTCTCCCCAAATGCCGTAGATGGGGCATTGCCACTGTTGTTGCAGCTGCAACATGGCATCGCTTCTGGCGATGCGTCTTCTGCGCATGCGGTCCCGCAACACATTGTGTTCCTGCATCGCCAGCAACTCGGGCGTGAGGTTGGTTTCATGCTGCAACATGATGGCCATCAAATTGTTTTTATGCACTTCAAAACGCTCTTCTTGGCTCATGCCAACACGAAAACCGCGCATATTCACAATTTGGTTGGACAAGCCCAGACCCGGCATGCCCACCACCACCAAGCGCTTGATGCGATGCACCGTGTTTGCCGCCAGATAACCCGCCATCAAGCCGCCAAAAGAAAAACCCACCAGGTCTACTGCTGCGTCACCAAAGAGCAACTGCAAGCCTTGTTCCAAGGGCTGAGTCAAATCATCTGCATCTAATGCGCCCGGCGGCAGTTCAGAGTCGCCCATGCCCGGTGTATCCAAGGCCCACACGGCTCTGTCATTACTCAAGGGCAACACATTGCGTACCCAGTGGTTCCAACTGCCGCTGCCGCCATGCAATAACACCAATGGGTTTTGTGCTGCGCGGTTCCAAACATGCCACACCTGTAGTCCAGATGGTGTGTGGAGTTCTATGCGTTCAGCTTGCGCTTGTACCTGCTGCAAGTGGGGATACATACGGCTGTGTGATTTCAATGTTCAATGCAAAACGCCCACTGTAAGTGGGCAAAGGTACAACGCAAAACGCCCACTGAAAGTGGGCGTTGTGTGTTTGGTTGCGCGAGCAAGATTTGAACTTGCGACCTTTGGGTTATGAGCCCAACGAGCTACCAGGCTGCTCCATCGCGCGTCGTGTTTCGAGTGTAACAGTTATTCGCTGACAGCGGGTGTGTCATTTACCTCTGGACGGTCAACCAACTCGACCAATGCCATCGGTGCGTTGTCGCCCACGCGGTAACCCATTTTCAAAATGCGCGTGTAACCACCAGGGCGGGCTTTGTAACGCGGGCCCAATTCGGCAAACAACTTGACCACGTTATCGCGGTTACGCAAGCGGTTGAATGCCAAGCGCTTGTTGGAGAGTGTCGGCTCTTTGCCGAGTGTCAACATCGGTTCGATGACGCGACGCAGTTCTTTGGCCTTGGGCAATGTGGTTTTGATGACTTCGTGTTCGATCAACGAGTTCATCATGTTTTGCAACATGGCCAGACGGTGTGAGCTGGTCCGGTTGAGTTTGCGTAGTCCGTGTCCGTGACGCATGGTGTTTTCCTTTGTGAAGTTGTTTTGCCGGCCGCCGTATCAGGTACGGCCAGGGGATGGCAGCTTTAACGCTGCTCTGTGTTGTTAAATACGTTTGGCTTCGAGGCCGCTGGGTGGCCAGCCTTCGAGTTTCATGCCCAAAGTCAAACCGCGAGAAGCCAGCACTTCTTTGATTTCATTCAAAGATTTACGGCCCAGGTTAGGCGTTTTGAGCAATTCGTTTTCGGTGCGCTGGATCAAATCGCCAATGTAGAAAATGTTTTCTGCTTTGAGGCAATTGGCTGAGCGCACGGTGAGTTCGAGTTCGTCAACTGGGCGCAGCAAAATGGGGTCGACTTGCACAGCGTTACGCGGCGCAGGTGAATCAAAAGCGGCCAGTTCGTTGCCTTCGAGTTGCGCAAACACAGCCAGTTGTTCCACCAAAATCTTGGCAGATGAACGCACTGCGTCTTCAGCGGAAATCGCACCATTGGTTTCGATTTCAACCACCAGGCGGTCCAAGTCGGTGCGCTGTTCAACGCGGGCATTTTCAACGCTGTAGCTCACGCGTTTCACCGGTGAGAAAGAGGCATCCAACACAATGCGACCAATGGATTTGCTCACCTCATCTGCATGGCGGCGCATAGAACCGGGCACATAGCCACGGCCTTTTTCCACTTTGAGCTGAATGTCGATTTTGCCGCCGTGTGACAGGTTGGCAATCACGTGTTCCGGGTTGATGATTTCAACATCGTGCGGTGTTTGGATATCTGCTGCTGTGACCTGGCCTTCGCCGTCTTTGCGCAAACTGAGCGTGACTTCGTCGCGGTTGTGCAGTTTGAACACCACACCTTTGAGGTTCAACAGGATGTTGACCACGTCTTCTTGCACGCCGTCAATGGAAGAGTATTCGTGCAACACGCCAGCGATGGTGACATCGGTGACGGCGTAGCCGACCATAGAGGACAACAGCACGCGACGCAGTGCATTGCCCAGTGTGTGGCCGTAACCGCGCTCAAATGGCTCGAGCGTGACTTTGGATTTGTTGTGGCCGAGTTGTTCGACCTGAATGGCTTTGGGCTTCAGAAGATTTGTTTGCATTCGTTATTTCCCTCTCAATACCCCCGGTTCGTTACACCGGTAAGGCTGGATGATGACCCCCGTGCGACAGCGAACGGGGCGGCGGATTCAAAGGGCAGTGATGCCCCGGTTAACGCGAATACAACTCAACGATCAAGGATTCGTTGATGTCAGCCGCAAATTCGTCACGATCAGGTGTCTTTTTGAACACGCCTTCTGCTTTGTCAACATTGACCTCAACCCAGGCAGGCATGCCGACTTGGGTGGCCAGTTGCAAGGCTTCCAGAACACGGCCTTGTTTTTTGGATTTTTCGCGAACACTGACCACGTCCCCGGCTTTGACCAGGTATGAGGGAATGTTCACTTGGTGACCATTGACGGTAATCGCTTTGTGTGACACCAGCTGACGTGCTTCGGCACGTGTGGAGCCAAAGCCCATGCGGTAGACCACATTGTCCAGACGCGATTCCAGCAGTGACAACAGGTTGGAACCTGTGTTGCCTTTTTGCTGGTCGGCCATAGCGAAGTAGCGGCGGAACTGACGCTCCAACACGCCATACATGCGTTTGACTTTTTGTTTTTCGCGCAATTGCAAACCGAAGTCAGACATGCGCTGACCGGATGTGCGGCCATGTTGTCCGGGCTTGCTGTCGAATTTGGATTTGTCTGCGATAGAGCGACGTGCGCTCTTCAAAAACAAATCTGTGCCTTCACGGCGTGAGAGTTTGGCCTTAGGGCCTAAGTAACGTGCCACTTGAACTTCCTTTTTGTCATCTGCCCGCTATAAAAGCGAGGAGCCGCTGCTGCATGCAACAACGGCGGTGGGCTTGGTTTGAAATCAGATGCGACGGCGCTTTTGCGGACGGCATCCGTTGTGAGGAACCGGTGTCACATCAGAAATGGAGTTGATGCGAATACCCAGGGCTGCCAACGCGCGAACAGACGACTCGCGGCCGGGGCCGGGTCCTTTGATCTCGACGTCGAGGTTCTTGATGCCCTGATCCATAGCGGCACGGCCAGCCACTTCCGATGCCACCTGAGCGGCAAATGGTGTGGACTTGCGTGAGCCTTTGAATCCCTGACCACCAGACGAAGCCCAGGACAAAGCATTGCCCTGGCGATCCGTGATGGTGATGATGGTGTTGTTGAATGAAGCATGCACGTGTGCAATGCCGTCCGCCACATTTTTGCGGACTTTTTTGCGCACGCGTTGTGCGGCTGAGTTGACGGGTGCTTTTGCCATGGAGGTCCCTCTTTATTTCTTCAGCGATTG
>CANNRV010000046.1 GCA_947508145.1 Comamonadaceae bacterium | reverse complement strand
TTGATGACCAAGCCTTCGTTGTAACGCCAGCGCGGCGCGTCGCATGCGGCTTGCGGGTTTTGCGCGTAATCGAGCATGCGCACCAAGGTTTGCACATGGCCTTGCGGTTGCATGTTCGCGCCCATCACGCCGTAGCTCATCACCGGTTGACCGTTTTGCGTGAGGAACGCCGGGATGATGGTGTGAAACGGTCGCTTGCCCGGTGCCACCAAGTTGGCCGGGTTCAATCCGCCTGAGCGCACTGCGAACGCATGGCCCCGGTTTTGCAAACTGATGCCGTAGGTCGGCTCAACACAGCCCGAGCCAAAGCCCATGTAATTGCTTTGTATGAAGCTGACCATCATGCCGTTTTCATCGGCGGCGGTGAGGTAAATCGTGCCGCCCTTGGCCGGGTTGCCCGCTTTGAAATCTTGCGCACGTTGCATGTCAATCAGCTTGGCGCGTTCTTTCAAATACGACTTGTCCAACAATTGCGCCGCTGTCACTTCCATGCTGCTGGCTTCTGCCACATAGCGGTAGACATCAGCGAAGGCGAGTTTCATGGCTTCAATTTGTACATGCTGCGAATCCACGCCGTCGCGTTGCAGCGCGGCCAGATCAAAGTTGTCCAAGATGCCCAAAGCGATCAAGGCCGCAATGCCTTGGCCGTTGGGCGGAATTTCATGCAGCGTGTGGCCTCTGTAATCCATAGAGATAGGTGTGACCCACTCGGCCTGGTAAGCCGCGAAGTCTGAGGCCTTCAAAGATCCGCCATTCGCGTTCGAAAAACGCTCTAAGGCTTCAGCGATTTCGCCGCCATAAAACGCCTGGCCTTTGGTTTTGCCAATGGCTTGTAAGCCTTTGGCCGCTGCCGCAAACTGAAACAACTCGCCGACTTCGGGCGCACGTCCATGCGGTAAAAACGCTTGTGCAAAACCCGGTTGGTTTTTGAGTTCTTCGACGGGTGCTGCCCATTTTTCCTGCACCACCACACTCAGCAAAAAACCGCGTTCGGCAATTTCAATCGCCGGTTGCATCAAGTCTTCAAACGGCAGTTTGCCAAAGCGCTCGCTCAATGCCACCCAACTGGCAACCGCGCCGGGCACGGTGACCGAATCGATGCCGCGCTTGGGCGGGTTCATGGGGTTGTCGCCGTATTTGCGTTGAAAGTATTCGGGTGTCCAAGCTTGCGGTGCACGCCCGGAGGCATTCAAGCCATGCAGCTGTTGGCCGTCCCACAAAATGCAAAACGCATCCGAACCCAAACCACAACTCACCGGCTCGACGATGGTCAGCACCGCCGCTGCTGCGATGGCCGCATCCACCGCATTGCCGCCGCGCCACAGCATGCGCAAACCAGCTTGCGCCGCCAGCGGATGAGAAGTGGAGACGATGTTGCGGGCGAACACAGGCAAGCGTGTGCTGGCGTAGGGGTTGCTGAAATTGAAAGACATAAGAAGAAGCAGAGAAGTGAAAAACCTGCATCGGCAGGACGGTGAAGGGATTCAGGATTCAGGCCTGAGCACCTTGTAATGCAAACGCCGGGTGATCCACCAGACCACCAAGGCGATCAAGGGCACCGCCACCGCCGTGAAGATGGTGGGGTCGTTGATCCAGCCCTTGGCCTGCAAACCTTCGGCCACGTAATGGATCAATCCGGCGATGTAATAAGTGATGGCCGCGACCGACAAGCCTTCGACGGTGGTTTGCAATTTCAATTGCAGACCTTGGCGTTTGTTCATCGCGGTCAGCAGCGCCTGGCTGCTTTGTTCTTGTTGAAAGTCAACACGCGTGCGCAACAAATTGCTCATGCGCGACACGCGCTCGGACAAAGCGGTCTGTCGTTTGGCCACCCAATCGCAGGTGCTGCGCGCGGGCGACAAGCGCCGCTCCATGAATTCGCCTATCGACTGAAAACCGGGCATGCGGGTTTCGCGTATGTCTTGTATGCGCCTGTCCACCAATTCGAAATACGCTTTGCTGGCAGAAAACCGCGAATGCTGTGACGCGTAGTGGCCTTCCACCTGACCGGCCAAGCGGGTCAGACGCTCAAGCAAACCGGCTTCCTCGTCTTGGCGGGCACTGCGAATGGCTTGGGCCAGATCGGCCAACTCTTGCTCGGCCATGGCAAGCGCCGGTGCGGCACTGCGGGCCACCGGCAAACCCAGCAAAGCCATCATGCGGTAGGTTTCAATCTCCAACAAACGTTGCACCAAGCGGCCTAAGCGGCGTTGCGACAACTGACCCACGCGCAGCAACATGCGTGAGCAACCATCCGGACCGATTTGAAAATCGGTATGCAAGGTGGCCGAGCCTTCGGCCAATTGACAGGCCACCAGTGAGTCTTCGCGAAACTGTTGGTGCAGTTCTTCACGGTCGGCCAAATCGTCTGTCAATTTGGCACGCAGGTTGATGCGGGCTAAGCATTCGCCGGGCAAGGTTTTCAGCCACTGCTGCGGCAGCAAAGACAGCGCCAAGCCGTAGTCGTCGGCCTTGGGCAAACCCGCAGGTGCATCGGCCATGAAGGTCCAGGTGACGAACTCGGTGTGCAATTCCCAGCGCAGCCGCCAGTTACCCAGATCGACCCGCAAATGGTTGGCGTTTGCATCCGGCACCGGCAAATGTTGGTCGCGCAACAAAGCCAGCAAATGGGCGCGGCTGGCTTCGCGTGCATCCGCATCGGCCAACATAACCACATGGCTGATGGCCAGCGGCGCACTCATGGGTTCGGGCGGTCGCGCATGCACCTCGTTGTGCAGGGCGCGTCGCAGTGCGTGTTCTTTCATGGGTCAGTCTCAATCTTCGACAAAAGCTTCTTGACGCTTGGACTTGATGGCCGGTAACAGCACCAGTAGCAGCAAAGCCACGGCCAGCGCCAGCAAAGCCGCCGACAGTGGCCGGGTGATGAACACCGACCAGTCGCCTCGCGCCAGTTTCAAGGCGCGTTTCAAATACTCTTCCATCATCGGGCCCAAAATAAAACCCAATAGCAAGGGCGCCGGTTCGCAACCGAGTTTGTAAAACACATAACCGGCGAAACCAAACAAAGCCACCAGCCAAATATCGAAGGTGGAATTGTTGGTGGTGTAGACACCGATGGCGCAAAACAGCACGATGGACGGAAACAAATAGTGGTAAGGCACGGTGAGCAGTTTGATCCAGATACCAATCATGGGCAGGTTCAAAATGATGAGCATCAAATTGCCTATCCACATGGACACGATCAAACCCCAGAACAACTCGGGGTTGACCGTCATCACCTGCGGGCCGGGTTGTATGTTGTGCAGCGTCATGGCACCGACCATCAAGGCCATTACTGCATTGGGCGGGATGCCCAAGGTCAGCAAGGGAATGAACGAGGTTTGGGCACCCGCGTTATTGGCCGATTCGGGTGCGGCCACACCCCGGATATTGCCTTGGCCCAGCGGCACTTCACCGGCCTTGAGCTTGATTTTTTTCTCCAGCGTGTAAGACGCAAACGATGCCAGCACCGCGCCGCCGCCGGGCAATATGCCCAGCACCGAACCCAGCGCCGTGCCGCGCAGCACAGCAGGCATCATCTGGCGGAAATCTTCGCGTGTGGGAAACAAGCCCTGCACTTTGGCGGTGAACACCTCGCGCTCCAGGTCTGACTTCGCAAGGTTGCTGATGATCTCGGCATAACCAAACATGCCCATGGCCACCGCCACAAAGCCAATGCCGTCGGTCAACTCCGGAATGTCGAACGTGAAACGCGCCATGCCTGAATTGACATCGGTACCCACCAACCCCAGCAACAAACCCAACACAATCATGGCAATCGCTTTGAGCAGCGAGCCCGATGCCAGCACCACGGCACCGACCAAACCCACCACCATCAATGCGCAGTATTCCGCTGGGCCGAAAGCAAAGGCCAGCTCGGTCAGCGGCGCGGCAAAAGCCGCCAGCAACAAGGTGCCTACGCATCCCGCAAAAAACGAGCCCAAACCAGCGGCGGCCAAGGCGGGCCCGGCCCGGCCCTGACGCGCCATTTGGTAGCCGTCCAATGTGGTCACCACCGACGACGATTCGCCCGGCAGATTGACCAAGATGGCGGTGGTAGAGCCGCCGTATTGCGCACCGTAATAAATACCGGCCAGCATGATCAATGCGGATTCGGGCGGCAAGCTGTAAGTGGCGGGCAACAACATGGCGATGGTGGCCACCGGCCCGATGCCGGGGAGCACACCAATCAGCGTGCCCAATAAACAACCGATCAAGGCATACAACAAATTCACCGGCGTGGCGGCGACTGCAAATCCGGTGGCGAGGTTGGCAAGCAAGTCCATGTGCGTCCTGTCAATTCAAAGGAATAAAGACGGGCCACACAGGCAGCGTCAGGTTGAGCAATTCGATGAAGACCAGGTAACTGCCACCCGCCAGTACGGTGGCCAGCACCAACCAACGCCGCAGGCTGAATGCCGATGGGTCTGCCAGCAAAGACAGTGCGCACAAGGCATAAATGGCGACCACCAAACCCATGGGCTGTAAACCGATATAGGGCAAACCGCCAAGCATGACACCAAACAGCAGGTTCGCACCCAAAATGCACACCACTGGCCGCCAAGCCAATGGACCAATGGCACCGCCGTCCGGCGTTTCAACCACCAGTGAAAAAAACAAAATAGCACTGCCTAACAACACCAGCACCAAGGCCAACACCAACGGGAAATAGCCCGGCCCCATTTGCGCTGCCGAACCCACCGCGTGCTCGGTGGCAGAGTTCCATGCGAATGCAGCACCAGTGACGATGAACAGCACGCCGGAAGCAAAATCTTTTTCGCTCTTGATGGACACGGTACGACTCCTGAAAAGCGCAAAAGCGCGATTGTCACCTAAGGCGCGACCGGCTTGAGCAGGCGCAACCACTGAGGCGCGGGTAAACGCCAGCGTTTTTGTATCTCTGCTGCACGCACTTGCAACACGTCTTCAGCAGGAATTTGCGGCGTGCGCAATGCCAACACCACGGTATTGCCCTCGCGCGTGGGCTTGAAGGCCCAAATCGCATCGGCCCCGAAAGCTTCACGGATATGGCCCAAGCTGCTGTCATAACTGGAGGAGCGCCCGAACAAATTCACCAACATGGCACCGCGCGAAGTCAGCAAGCGGCGGCAACCGGCGTAAAAAACCGGGTCATCCAACACCGGGGCGGCGGCTTCGTCGTCATACACATCGACATGCAAGACATCCACTTGCCCCTGCCAGTGCTCGTGCGCCGCGACCTCGGCGGCATCGCCCAGCACCACATTCAGCAATTCATCGTCGGCACCCAACTCGAACCAAGTGCGGCATGCAGCGATGACCTGCGGGTTGAGCTCGATCGCGGTGGTGCGCATCTTCAGCACCTGGCGGCTGTTTTTGGTGAGCGCTGCCGCGCCCAAACCGAATTGCATGGCGTGCATGCCCGCTACCTCATCCGCTTCATGAAACAACAACCAGGCCTGCATGCGCTGAACGTAGTCCAGTTCAATGTCATTCGGTTTGTTGATCAGCATGGAGCCCTGCACCCAAGCCGTGCCCAAGTGCAAATAACGCACCTTGCCGTGTTCAGACACATTCACTGGCGGGAGTTTGGGGGGGGTGGGGGACATGGGGGCATTGTCGCTAGTTCGGGGGCTGGTTTGGAAATGGCTAGAAACCATACCCCCACTCCCAAGCCTCTGCCATTTCTTCCGCAAGGAATCGGGCACACGCTCATCGCCAGTTGTTTTTTTCATGGTGTCGTGCATGGCTTGTGCAATGCGCTCCAGTGTCAGCGCAGGTTGGCTGACACCGCAGATGCGTTGTCCGTCATCTAATACCGCATTGACATTTTTTCAGGAAGCATCGTCGTCTTCCATGAACCTGGCCGCAACCTCGCTGGCGCTTGGCAGACCAACATGCTCCACGCGCATCACCAAGCCCAAAGCACCCATGACGGCAAACAGCGACGACACCGTGGACTCTTCGCCCGCTTCCAGCCGGTAGATGACTTCGCGCACCTTGCCCGCCCTGTCCGCCAGCGCGGACTTGCTCATGCCCAGCGCTTTGCGACGGGCTTTCAGTTGTTGTGCCAATTCGTCGGGGAGTCGAATATTGTCAGTCATGGCTTGCATAATAGCCATGAAAACAGGTATTTGCAAGCTACAGCTGACAAAAATGTGGCGTGAGCGAAGGAAAAGATGGTTTGCTCTTGCACCTTGCGAAGCATTTGCGCAACGCCAGACTGAAGACATTCATGGTTGCCAAACGACGCACTTGCACCAAAGCCTAATCCAACAATCGGCGCAACGCCGGCGTAGATACATCGTCCAAATGGCGAAACGCCGGTGCAATGTTGTCGATATCCTGCTGCGCGACACCAAACGTTTCAAAGTACTGCTTCCATTCGCGCAACTTCTGCCAGACCTGTACCACCCTCTGCGCGGCCTCGGCCTTCGATAACGTGAACTGTGCATGCGCGGCCAGTGCGTTATCCAAAGTCGCCAGCCTGCCTTGCGGGCCTATGCCTAAATGCAGATAGCGCTCGGTCGCATGGCTTGGGCGGGGCAACACGTCGTACAAAGGGCTCAGGCGCCAGCCGGGCAGCCGGGGGTCCCACAAAAAACCATGGTTGCGTAAGTGGTCGTCGTCGTTGCTCACAAAGATGTTGAAGACCATGCGCTTAAAGAGTTCCGCGTTGTCCTGGCGGATGACGCTCGGATGGCAGTGTTCACGTATGGCTTGGGCGAGGTCGCTGTAAGCCTTGGTACGAGATTCGGTTTCATCACAGCCCAACATGGTCAGGCCGCTGACAAAGCCTAAGCGTTGTTCCACGCGACCTTTGCCTGGCTGCGTGGCAAACAGGTTCTCAAGCTCGGTGAGTTCGCCCTCGGGCGTGAGCCAGTAGCGGTCAAAGCGACGGATACGCATGAGCTTGCGATCGCCAATCGTCTGCATTTGCACTTCGGGCACGTGCAAGCCCGCTTCGGCAGCCAGCCGCAACGCAGCGCTTTCCACGCCCGGCACATCAAAGCGGTCTTGTTGACTTGAAAATTTAGCCAGCCATAAAACGCCTGCCGCATCGCGCACCGAGGCCTTGGGCCGCGCCCCGCCCAATGCAGTGCCATCGACAAAAATGTCTTCTAAATGCGCGGGTACAGGCAGCCCTTCTCCAATCCGATCAGCAGCTTCCATCAGGTGCGCCAAATCGAGTGAACCATGCGTGCCGTGAATAGGCTCGTCCTTGATGTCAGTGCGAATGTCAAGCGCCCCGACACGTTCACTTCCTGCGTGCAGCAAATACTGAGATTCGGGCAGACTGTTGGCCGGCACCTTGAGTTTGGCTTCAATGACGCGCCGACCCCAAGCGTCCGGCGCAGCATCGCGAATACCGCCAAAAAAAGACAATTGTTTGGCAGGAAACAAGCGCTTGCCCAAGACCTCATCCAGGTTTCGCAAACTCAGGCTCACCGGGTCAACTTCCAAGGCATCAGGTCTGCGTGCATAGTTCAAGCCATAGGTGAAGCTGGCGGCCTTCACTTCATTGCCTTCTTCTGTCATCAGCAACTGTCCGCAAGGCTTCCAGTTCTGCCCGATGTGGGCAAACACCATAAGTTTCAATTCTTTAGCAGGCATGAGTGGCCTCTCAAAAATCCAGTTCTTGGAGTTCAGCCGCTGTCAGATCGCGTACTCGGCGGCTTTTTTCACGTGCACCAAGCGCCAGCAGCGCCGGGTCTTTTTCAGCCAATAAGTCCATCAGAGTGCTGCCGGGCGAAATGGCGGCCAGATAACGCAACACCTGTCCTATGGCAATGCCGGGGTCACCCTTTTCCAGCCGGTAAGCCGTATTTCGCGACATTCCTGCTCGCAAGGCGGCATCGGCTTGCTTGATATGACGGGCCAAACGCAGGCGTGCCAAAAGCATGCCCAATTGGACGCATTCTTGTTGATGTTCGGTAGAAACCATGGCGGATTGATCGACTCGCATGGCGGACTTTCATAATTGATAAATGGTGCATTATAGTTATAAAGATTGATTTAACAATCATTTTTTAATTTTGTTGATGCCTGACATAGGGCTTCGTTACATCACAAACCCAACACCCCCCTCACATTCCGCGTCGTCACCTGTCCCACTTCCTCCACGGACACGCCACGCAAATCCGCCAGCACCTGCGCAATGCGCGGCACTTGGTCCGGCGTATTGCGGCCTTGGGCCACACCGGTCTGGCGCTGCTCGGCGGTCACATACAACCAATGCGGCGGTATATCGGGCGAGTCGGTTTCCAGCACCAGCGCGTCCAGCGGCAGCTCGATTGCCAAGCGGCGCAATTGCAAGGCCCGTTCATAGGTCAGCGCACCGCCAAAGCCGAGTTTGAAACCCATGTCTATGAATTGCTGCGCTTGTTGCAAGCTGCCGTTGAACGCATGCGCGATACCGCCAATGACTGGCGTTTGCCGCAAACCTTGCAACAGCAAATCCGCGCTGCGGCGCACATGCAAGATGACGGGCAAACCATGTTGTTGCGCCAGTTTGAGTTGCGCTTTGTAAAACAGTTGCTGACGCACCATGTCCAAGCCCGGCACAAAACCATCTAAGCCGATTTCACCCACGGCCACCAAGCGCGGGTCACTGCGGTGTTGATGCAGTTGCGCGTCAAGCATTTGCAAGTCAGCGTCAGCCGCTTGAGGCGTGTACATGGGATGAATGCCCAGCGCATACACATCGCCGTGTTGATGCGCCAACAGGCGCACGGTGTCAAAGTTGCTGGCCTCCACCGCTGGAATCACACAAGTAGCCACACCGGCTTCTCGCGCAGAAGCACGCACCTCGTCGCGGTCGGCGGCAAACTCGTTCGCGTCTAAGTGGCAATGGCTGTCAATCCAGGTCATGGTTTGATGATGGCGATCAGATTAAGATGAGTCAAATTCAAACACAATATGGCAACGTTTATTTTGTTGCGGCAGTATTTCCAAAGTGGCCGGTTTACATGGCCGCATTTAACGGCAATCTTCAAACCTTCCAATCACAGGACGTATTCATGAAATTCGCTCTTACCTCTTTGTGTCTCGCCTTGGGCAGCGCTGGCTTGCTCGGCGGCTGCGCCACCGAAACCTCTAAAGCCTTGGACACGCCGCAGGTAGCCAGTGCCAACAGCGCTTACAACGGGCCGCGTTACGCGCTGGCAGTCGGTAAATTTGAAAACCGCTCCAGCTTTTTGCGTGGCCTGTTTTCAGACGGCATAGACCGTTTGGGCAACCAGTCCAAAACCATACTCACCGCGCATTTGCAACAGGCCAACCGTTTTTCTGTCATGGACCGGGACAACCTGGGCGAGGCCAAGTTTGAGAAAGACATTGAAGGCAAACAACAGGCACTCAAGAGCGCCGAGTTTTTGATCACCGGGGACGTGACCGAGTTTGGCCGCAAAGAGGTTGGCGACCAACAGTTGTTCGGTTTGCTGGGTCGCGGCAAAACACAGGTGGCTTATGCCAAGGTCACCATCAATGTGGTGAACACCGCCAATTCAGAAGTGGTCTATTCGGTGCAAGGCGCGGGCGAATACGCTTTGTCAAACCGCGAAGTGATCGGCTTTGGCGGCACCGCCAGTTACGACGCCACACTCAACGGTAAGGTGTTGGACTTGGCCATCCGTGAAGGCGTGCAAAAACTCGTCGTCGGTGTGGATCAGGGCTTATGGAAACGCAAGCCATGATGCGACAGATTGCGCTCACGCTGATGCTCGTGCTGCTGGCGGCCTGTGCCAGTAAAGACAACTTGCTGTACCAATGGGACGCATAACAGGACCAGGTGTACGAAGGCTTTCAAATCGAATCCGGCAACACATCGCCCGACAAGCAATTGCAAAAGCTGGAAGAAGAAATGCAAAAAGCCGCCGCCAAAGGCAAAGCGCTGCCACCAGGTTACCAGGCACACATGGGCTATTTGTATTTCCAAGCCGGTCAATTGGACAAAGCAGCGGCGGCGTTTGAAGCCGAGAAAAAACAATTTCCTGAATCCACGGTTTACATGAACCTGGTGCTAGCCAAACTGAAACAACCATGAACACACGCATTCACTTATTCATCCCTGCACTGTGTGTGCTCTTGCTCACTGCTTGTGCGGCACCGCGCAAAGCCGACATGAGCGAGCTGAGAAACAGCAAGCCCGCATCCATTTTGGTGTTGCCGCCTGTCAATCTGTCGCCGGATATTCGCGGCAGTCTGACTGTGTTGTCCACGGTCACGCTGCCCTTGGCCGAAGCCGGTTATTACGTGTTTCCTGTGGCCTTGGTGGATGCCACATTCAAGGAAAACGGTTTGTCCTTGCCCGACCAAATGCACGAAGCTCCGCTGGCCAAGCTGCAATCTATTTTTGGTGCGGATGCGGTGCTCTACCTCACGCTGGAGAAATACGGCAGCAGTTATGTGGTGATTGACAGCCAGACCGTGGTGAGTGTCAAAGCCCGGCTGGTGGACGCGCGTACCGGCACGCTGCTGTGGCAGGGGCAAGCCAGCGCCTCGGATGCCGAAGGTCGTGACAACAACAACGGTGTGCTGGGCGTGCTGCTGACTTCAGTGATTCACCAACTGGCCAGCAATATTGGCAACCCCGGTCACCAGGTGGCGAAAGTGGCCAGTGCCAGACTGCTGTCGCCGCACAACGGCGGCTTGTTGTACGGGCCGCGTTCGCCTAACTATGGCAAAGACTGAATCAGGCTTGTAAACGACCGGCCACCAGCCGCGTTTGGCGATCGCATTGCGCTGCCAGTGTGTCGTCATGGGTGACCACCACAAAGGCCGTGCCTTGTTGACGCGCCAGTTGCAACATCAAGCCAAACACGTTGTCAGCGGTGCTGCGGTCCAGGTTGCCGGTGGGCTCATCGGCCAGCACGCAGGCAGGTTGGGTGACCAAGGCGCGAGCAATCGCGACCCGCTGGCGTTCGCCGCCTGACAACTCGGAGGGCGTGTGGTGAATACGCTCACCCAAGCCCACGGCTTGCAAAATGTCACGGGCTTGTGCCGCTGCCTGGCTGCGCGGCATGCGGCGTATCCACAATGGCATGGCCACGTTGTCCAAGGCATTGAACTCGGGCAGCAAATGGTGGAACTGGTAAATGAACCCCAGGTGCTGGTTGCGCAAACGGCCCAAAGCGGTCGGGTCCAGACCGGCCAAGGCCCGACCCAGCAAATGCACGCTGCCGGTCGTCGGTGTGTCCAAGCCGCCGAGCAAATGCAGCAAAGTGCTTTTGCCGGAGCCGGAAGCGCCGACCACGGCCAGGGTTTCTCCGGCGTGGATTTGCAAATCCACGTCCTGCAACACGGTCACATCGATGTCACCTTCGTGGAAACGACGACCCAAGCCTTGGGCTTGCAACACAGCTTCATTCATGGCGCAATGCCTCCGCCGGGTCGATGCGGCTGGCACGCCAGCTCGGGTACAAAGTGGCGGCCAAAGCCAGCACCAAGGCAATGATGACCACCGGCCCAATGTCAGCCCATTGCGGGTCACTCGGCATATGGCTGATCAGATAAACATCTTTAGGTAAAAAACTCGCCCCCAACGCACGCTCGATGGCCGGCACGATGCTGCCGATATTGAACGCCACCAAGAGGCCAAGCAGCAAACCGGACAAGGTGCCAATCACACCGACCAATGCGCCTTGCACCACAAAAATCCCCATGATGCTGGCCGGACTGGCACCCAAGGTGCGAAGAATGGCGATGTCGGCGCGTTTGTCGGTGACCGTCATCACCAGCGTGCTGACCAAATTGAACGCCGCCACTGCGACGATGAGGGTGAGGATGATGAACATCATGCGTTTTTCAATTTGCACGGCGGCAAACCAAGTGCGGTTGGCGCGGGTCCAGTCGCGCACCATCACATCACTGCTGAGCATGGGGCCGAGTTCAGCGGCGACTTCACGCGCACTTTGCGCGTCTTTCAATTTCACGCGTATGCCGTTGGGGCCTTCCAAACGGAAGATGCGTTGGGCATCGCTGATGTGCAACAAGGCCAGGCTGGCGTCGTATTCAAAATGTCCGGTGTCAATCACACCCGCTACATGCAATTGTTTCAAGCGCGGCACCACACCGGCAGGCGTGACCTGACCGCCGGGTGCCACCAAAGTCACCCGGTCACCGGCTTTCACGCCCAGGTGATTGGCCAACTCCGAGCCCAGCACCACACCGAAAGCACCCGGTGTCAATTGCGCCAGCATGGCCGGGTCCATGTCTGCCACCACGCCGGTCACGCCGGTTTCCTGCGCCGGGTCAATGCCGCGCACCATGG
>CANNRV010000045.1 GCA_947508145.1 Comamonadaceae bacterium | reverse complement strand
CTTGCGGGCACAGCTGCGCGGCTTTCATCACCCCCATGGCCGAGCCGACACCGAAGGCGCGGGCTGCGTAGGTGGCTGTGGTGATCACACCGCGCCCGGTGTAGCTGTTGAGGCGCGGAAACATGTCGACTGGAATATCGGCCAAGTCGTGTGCGGTCCATTCGCGCTCCGGTTGTGCCAGTCGCATGCGGGCCAGCAAATCGTCTTCACGCCGTCTGCCGCCGCCTATGACCACCGGCAAACCTTTGAGTTGCGGGTAGCGCAGCAACTCGACCGACGCGTAAAACGCATCCATGTCCAGATGGGCGATACGGCGGGGTAAGTGGGGTGTTTCCGGGCTCACTGGCAAAGCATATCCCAGTCGCAGTCAAGCCTTTGCCACAGGCAGGGTAGTTGAATGCCTGAGAGTCAGCGCGCTTGTTTTTTGCGCGCGACTTCAGGTTGGTCTGAGGTTTATGCGTGCGGGATCGTATGCGGCAACAAAATGCTGCTGTCTATCGTGTTGATGTCTGTGCGACCGCACAACGCCATGCTGATGTCCAGCTCTTTGTGGATGATTTGCAGCGCCTTGGTCACACCGGCTTCGCCCATGGCGCCCAAGCCATACAACATGGCGCGGCCAATGTAAGTGCCTTGTGCGCCCAGCGCTTTGGCTTTCAACACGTCCTGGCCGCTGCGGATGCCGCCGTCCAAATGCACTTCAATGTTTTTGCCCACCGCTTGCACGATGCCGGGCAAAGC
Source organism: Comamonadaceae bacterium (assembly GCA_947508145.1). Lineage (GTDB taxonomy): Bacteria > Pseudomonadota > Gammaproteobacteria > Burkholderiales > Burkholderiaceae_C > Limnohabitans. Next base: position 11,528 of record CANNRV010000045.1, on the reverse strand, counting down.
ATTGATGCTGGACTCGGCACCGTCGAGTTGTCTTCCGCCGTGGTTGGACACAATCAAGGCATCCGCGCCGCTTTGCACCGCCAGACGCGCGTCTTCAGGGTCTTGGATGCCTTTCAAAATCAGTTTGCCGCCCCAGCGTTTTTTCACCCATTCCACATCGTTCCAATTGAGTGTGGGATCGAATTGGCCGTTGGTCCATTCGCCCAGTGAACTCATGTCGTCAATGCCTTTGACATGGCCAAAGATGTTGCCGAATTTGCGGCGGGGCGTGCCCAACATGTTCATGCACCAGCGCGGTTTGGTGGCCAGGTCCAGCAGGTTGAGCAAGGTGGGTTTGGGCGGCGCGGACAAGCCGTTTTTCAAATCGCGGTGACGTTGTCCGAGTATTTGCAAATCCAGGGTCAGCACCAAGGCCGAGCATTGCGCGGCTTTGGCGCGGTCTATCAGGCGTTCGATGAAGTCGCGATCACGCATCACATACAACTGAAACCAAAAGCCCGGGCCGACATGTTGGGCCACATCTTCAATTGAACAAATGCTCATGGTGGACAGCGTGAACGGGATGCCGAATTTTTTCGCTGCCCGTGCCGCCAATATTTCACCGTCTGCGTGCTGCATGCCGGTCATGCCTGTGGGCGCAATCGCCACCGGCATGCTGGCGTTTTGGCCGATCATGGTGGTGGCTGTGGTGCGTCCTTCCATGTTGATGGCCACACGCTGGCGGAACTTGATCTTTTGGAAGTCATCTTCGTTGGCGCGGTAAGTGCTTTGTGTGTAACTGCCTGAATCCGCATATTCAAAAAACATTTTCGGCACACGTTTTTTGGCCAGCTGTTTCAAATCATCAATATGGGTGATCACGGTCATCTCTGTCTCCTTGTGTGACGCAGGATGTTAGCGCTTGTCGCCGCGAGCACCGCGTCGCGTGCAAGTACTCATTAACATCAGAGCCATCTCACGCCAAAGTACCGAATGAAATTGTTGAAAGATTTTTCTTTGTCCACCGTGCTGGCAGGCGCTGTCACCGTGCTGGTGGGCTTCACCACCTCCATCGCTTTGGTGTTTCAGGCGGCCTATGCCTCGGGCGCCAGCGCAGCGCAAGCCGCCTCGTGGATCTGGGCATTGGGGCTGGCCATGGGTGTCACCTGTGTCGGTTTGTCATGGCGTTTTCATATGCCGGTGGTCACCGCCTGGTCCACCGCAGGCGCGGCCATGCTGATCAGCACCGCCCCGGCTTATACCATGGGCGAAGTGGTGGGCGCATTCTTGGTGTCTTCCTTGTTGACGGTGTTGTCCGGCTTTGGCGGTGTGTTTCAACGCTTTATGCACCGTGTGCCTTTGCCCTTGGCGGCAGGCATGTTGGCCGGGGTGTTGATGCGCATCGGCATCGATGTGTTTGTGGTCATGACCCAAGAGTGGCAATTGCCCATGCTGATGTTGCTGGTGTATTTGCTGGCTTGCCGCTGGCTGCCGCGCTACTCGGTGTTGTTGGCCTTGTTCGCCGGTCTGGCCTTTTCGGCTTGGGGCGGTCAAGTGCATTTGGCGGATGTGGATTGGCAATGGGCATATCCCGTGTGGGTCAACCCGAGTTGGTCCGTGGCCAGTGTCTTCAGCATGGCCTTGCCTTTGTTTGTCATCACCATGGCTTCGCAAAATATTCCCGGCGTGGCTTCCATGCATGCCAATGGGTTCAAGCCGCCGTTGTCACCCGTCATTGGTTGGATTGGCGTGACCAATCTGTTGTTCGCGCCTTTCGGTGCATTTGCCTTGAACCTGGCAGCTATCACAGCGTCCATTTGCGCCGGGCCCCAGGCGCATCACCAGCCGTCTAAACGCTATACCGCTGCCATTAGTGCGGGTGTGTTTTACGCATTGGCCGGACTGGCCGGGGCATCGGTCGTCAGTTTGTTCGCCGCGTTTCCCAAGTCGCTGGTGATCGTCGTGGCCGGTTTGTCATTGTTCGGCACCATCTCCAACGCCATGGCGGTTGCCATGGGCGACCCGGTGTCCAGACAAGCTGCCTTCATCACCTTTGCAGTGACCGCCTCGGGCTTGACCTTTTGGGGCGTGGGTTCTGCGTTTTGGGGATTGGTCGCCGGAGCAGTGGCTTTGTTGCTGGCACCTAAAGTGGATTGACAGTGCAAACGCAGTGTGTGCTTAATTTACCCGGCATGCCCGGGTGTGGGCCACACACCGCGTTGGGGTTCACGCCCAGACCACGCTCTCGCTGTTGGCGTACCAGTTATCTACATCGTGTTGCACGGTGAATTCAATCCGGCTGCGTTTAATTTTCATGGTGGGCGTGAGGCAACCGTTTTCAATGGACCACGCTTCTTTGGCAATCACCAGCATTTTCAGTTGCTCATAGTCGGCGATCTGTTTGTTGACCTGGTCCAACAGCGCACTTAACTCGGATTGCACTTGGGCGCGCACATGGTCTAAGTGCATTTTGGGACGCAGTTCTTCAGCCAGCACCACCAAGGCATAGGCCTTGTCAAAACCACTGCCTGAGACCATGGATAGCTCAATCATCGGGTGTGCGTTCAAGCGGTTTTCTATCGGGGCCGGTGCCACGTATTTGCCTTTGCTGGTTTTGAACTGTTCTTTCAGTCGACCGGTGATTTTCAATTGACCATCCGGCAAGCGAGAACCCAGATCGCCGGTTTTGAAATAACCATCGTCGGTGAAACTTTGTGCATCCAAATCCGGGCGTTTGTAATAGCCGATCATTTGCCCTGGCGATTTGATCAACACCTCGCCTTCGGGACTGATGCGCACTTGCACATCGGGGTAGGGCGGGCCGACGGTGCCCGGGTCATTTTTCTCTTTGGTTTGTGAATGCGAATAAGCGAAGTCCTCGGTCATCGCATAGCCCTCCACCAGGTTCAGACCCAGTCGCCGATACCAGCGGATCAATTCAGGCGGCAAGGGGGCAGAACCACTGCCGGCCAACGTCACCTGGTCTAAACCCAAACCGGTGAGCACTTTCTTTTTGACCACACCGCCCAGCACAGGAATGCTGAGCAGCAGATTGAGTTTGCCGGGCGGCATTTTGGCAAACACACCTTGCTGGAATTTCAGCCACAAACGCGGCACTGAAATAAATACCGTGGGACGGGCGCGCTGCAAATCCTGCACAAAGGTATCCAGCGATTCTGCAAAAAATATGTGCATTCCTCCGTGAACAAAGGCAGCTGCTTCGACAAATGCGCGCTCGAACACATGGGCCAGAGGCAGGTAGGACAACATGCGGTGCGACTTATGGCTACCCAGATTGGCATCCATTTGCCCGATGATGCCGTTCGCCGCTGCGGTGATGCGTTCAAACGAATGCATGGCACCTTTGGGCTGGCCGGTAGACCCCGAGGTGTAAATGATCATGGCGATATCGGTGGGCTCACGCAGCAGTTCGCCGCTCAGGGGCTGGGTACGCGCTGTGATGTCGTCCCATTTTTCATAAGGCGTGACAGGCGCGAGTGGAAAGGCGATGCGCGGCAGTGATTCGGGGACTCCCGGCGCTTGTTTGTGCCATTCGTCGAGTTTGCCAACGAACAGCAAACTGGCCTCGGAATGTTCCAACACGAATTTCACGGTTTCCGCCTGTTCGGTCGGGAAGATGGCAACCGTGGAATAACCGGCCATCCAAATGGCGAGCTCGGCCATGAAGAAATGGGCGCAGTTTTTGGACAGGATGGCGATGCGTGCGGCGCGTGGCAAACCCAGTGATTTCAAATGCGCGGCCATGCGACGGGATTCGTTCACGGTTTGCGCCCAGGTGTAATTCACCACCTGGCCATGGCCGACTGGTTGGGTCATGAAAATCTCATTGGCGTGTGCTGTTTCATGGGCGTACACGCGGTCAAGAATCAGTTCAGATGCGGGATGTGTCATGGTTTGTCTCTTATGTAGTTATGTGGCAGAGCATTGATGACCAAATCATAAGCATGTATGTTGTTCAAACACAAGTGAATACACATGCTTGTTCACTGATGTTTGCCCGCATATTGCACAATGCGGCCTTTGTAAAAGGAAGCAGCGATGAAAAAAACAGTTTGGTATTTGACATGGCTGGTGTTGAGTGCAGTGACGCAAGCCCACGCCTCACCCTATCCTCTGGGCGACATGACTTGCAATGACATAGGCGCGTTTGCGACGCAGGCCATGCAATGGCGGGAAGACGGCATCAGTCTGAAAGACGCCCGCACCCGGCTTGACGGACTCAGAGCGGAAGAATCGGTGGAGAAAAAGAACATGCGCGCGGTCATGGACATCGTATACGGCGGCCACGGTGACAGCTGGACCGTGGAGAGTGCGGGCAACATCATGCGGGTGGATTGTGAGTCTGGACGCTGACATCACCCGGATGAAACAGATTCAAAACTACTATCAAGCCATTCGACGGCGGTTTTAATTCTGTAATATTCGCGTAAGTACTTATATCAGTTAGTCCCCGTGGTTCTATATTTGCGCGACTGAAGGAATTTTTCCCGAAGCAAGTTATTTAGCTTCTTTGCGGAACAGCTAACCATCAGTTTCATAAATCAATTTAACCTCAGGGGACGTGTATGAAATCATTGAGCAAAGCTTGGGCACTCTCAGCCATTGCGGCTGGTGTCCTGGCCATGGGGTCGGCATTCGCAGCCGATGTGGATGGCACCCGTATTCAGAACGCCGATAAAGAACCCGGCAACTGGATGACTTACCACGGGTCCTACAAGTCCTACCACTACAGCGGACTGGACCAAATCAACACCGGTAACGTGAGCAAAATGAAAGAAGCCTGGTCGCATGTGGCTTCACGCGCTAATCGCGGTTTGCAAGGCATCCCCCTGGCGATTGACGGCGTGCTGTACTACAGCAGCCCGTACAACCAGGTTTATGCTTTGGACGGTGCCACCGGTCAAATGATCTGGACTTACAAACACAAATTGAACGAAGACGTGGTCGCACGTCAAACCCACTCGCCTTACAACCGTGGCATTGCCGCTGGTTACGGCAACATCTACATGGGTACCCTGGACGGCAAACTCGTTGCTATCGATGCCAAAACAGGCACCATGAAATTCGAAACCAAGCTGGTGAATTCCGAGAAGCTGACCGTTGGCTTCACAGGCTCACCGCTGTTGGTCAAAGACAAAATCATCATCGGCGCACAAGGCGGCGAATGGCCTGATCGCGGTCCTATCTTCGGCTTGAACGCCAAGACCGGCGCCAAAATTTGGGAATTCAAAACCGCTGGCGGTAACGAAGGCACAGAATCTGATGCACGCAACACCTGGGGCGGCGAGTCCTACAAAGTGGGCGGCGGCGGCGGTTGGATGGCCGGTAGCTATGACGCAGACACCAACACCGTGTGGTGGGGCACTGCCAACCCGGCACCTTTGTATGACTGGGCAGGCGACGAGTGGCAAACCAAAGGCCCACGTCCCGGCACCAACCTCTACACATCTTCTGTGTTGCAACTTGACCCGGACACTGGCAAGCTGAAAAGCTACCACCAAGTGTTGCCACATGATGCGTGGGACTTTGACCCGGCTCAAGGCGAGTTGATGATGATTGACCGCGACGGCAAGAAACTGGTGGTTCACCCCTCCAAATCCGGTTTCGTGTTCGTGTTTGACCGCGCCACCGGTAAGCCTGTGAATGTTTACAAAGGTGTGGATGCGATCAACTTCGTCAAAGACATCAAGCCTAACGGCGAACTGGTTGACCGCTGGGATCCCAAAGGCGGCAAACACGCCAACCTGTGCCCTGCCATTGCTGGCGGTTACAGCTGGAATGCCGGTTCTTACAGCCCCAAAACGGGTCTGCTGTACAAAGTCGGTTTCGAATGGTGTATGGACTTGGAAATCACCAAGACCGAACCCATCACCGAGCCCGTGGTTCAGTTGAACATCGGTGCTGATTTCACCATGCACGGTCCTGGCACCGGCGCACGTGAAGACGCATCTGCCGCCAGCAGCAAGGCTTGGGGCCACATCCGTGCCCGCGACCCCATCACAGGCGCTGTGAAATACGAAATCAAATACGCTAATGGCGTGCCTCACGGTGGTTTGCTGACCACAGCGGGTAATGTGTTGTTTGTGCCTGAAGCTGATGGCATGTTCACCGCATACGATGCTGCCAACGGCAAAAAACTCTGGTCGCACAACAACGGTCAAGGCAGTGTCGGTGGCACCATCACTTACATGGCCAAAGGCAAGCAATACGTTGCTGTCATGACCGGCTGGGGCTCACTGGTGGGCGACGGCTACGGCGATCTGTGGGGCGAGCCATGGAAGAGCATGCCTAAAGACTCCGGCGTACTCAAAGTGTTTGCGGTTGATTAATCAACGGTTGATTACTCGCAGTATCTGAAAGGGTGGTGTCATTCAGGCACCACCCTTTTTCAATATTCAACAATTGTGAATACCGACCCAGAGGAAGAAATGTCAGTGTCTAATTTTTTGCATCAAGCCTTGCTGTCGGTGGCGGTGTCCGTGGCCTTGTTGCCGGGTGCCAGCACCACGGTCATGGCGCAGGAAGAGCACCCGTATGCCAAAGATTTTGATGTCAAAGCCAACTTCCGCAATATTTGTGGCTTTTGTCATCAAAGCTATGGCCGCCAAGAGGGCAAAGGCCCTCAGCTCATGAACAGTACCAAGACGGATGAAGAGTTATTCAACCGCATCAAAAACGGCAAGTCCGGGCGCATGGCTGCATTTGGTGTGGCCTTCAGCGACGACAAAATTTGGGCGATTGTCAAATTCATACGCTCGCTCAAGCCCGATGTCGAACCAGAGAATCCGTCATGATCAAACACATTGTGTATGGCTTAGCCGTATGTGCAGCGCTCACCACCGGTGTACAAGCACGTACGCTTGAAGAGGTGAAAGCCATGGGCTCGGTGCTGGCGTGTGCCAGTCCGGACGCCTTGCCTTATGCCACCAACAAACCCGGCCCGCCCGGATTCCAAATTGAATTGGCGCAAGAGATCGCCAAAGGTTTGGGCGTGTCGCTCAGCATGGAATGGATACTGCCGCGTCGCCGCGCCAATGTGGTGAATTGCGATTTGCAGTTTGATGCCATCAGCGACCCTGAAAAACGCAGCAAAGGCAAACACCGCCAGTCACAGCCGTACAACAAATCCGGCGTGGTGCTGGGCTTGGCCGGCAATTCTGCGGTGGTCAGCAAGCAAGTGGAATTGCTGCAAGGCCAACGCATTGGTGTGATGATCAATTCCACCGCCGCAGAGTTTCTTGGCAAAGCTGGTGCCAGCCTGGTGCCTTATGCGTTTCAGTCAGACATGATTGAAGACCTGGCCAAAGGCGAGTTGTACGGCGGCGCTGTCTCCACCGCATCCCTCAGTTACTTTGTGCTGCAAAACCCGCAGTCGGGCATCAAGATGGTGGACATGTTTGACGAGTCCAGCGGTCTCACTTGGAACGTGGCGGTCAACATCCGCAACACCGATGCCGCGATGGTGCAAGCGGTTGACAAGGTGTTGGACGATTTGCTGGCCAGCGGTAAATTGGCCGAGATTTATTCGCATTACGGCATTGCATTAAGAAAACCCTGAACCATCCGGTGGTATTCGCCACCGGGTGATCTGTGGGATATTGGGTCCAAGTCGGTTGACGCTGGCTTGGACTTTTTTATGTGAGGGCTTAGGCGTGAACCCAGAAGACTTGTCCCGCTTGATCGCAGAACTGTTTTTGACCATCAAAATGCTGTCCGGTTACCCGCCGCCAGCGCAGTTGCCTGAAGTGCATTTCGTCTCTTTGCAAGAGTTGCAAGACGTGGCCTGCAAAGGGCGCAGTTGCAAGGTCAAGGCTTTGTACCACCCGGTCAAAGGCGTGATGATCAATGAAAACCTGGACGTGCTGAATGATGTTTACGCGCGCTCTGTGCTGATGCATGAGCTGGTGCACCACCTACAGCATGTGAACAATAAATTTGCAGACGAAGAACGCGCTTGTCAGCGCTGGCAGGCCAGAGAAATTGAAGCCTACGAAGTTCAACACAAATACCTGAAAAGCCGCAACATGACGCAAAGCTTTATTGCTCTGGACTCTTTGCCCATCACTTGCATCGAATAAGTTTTGCGACAAGCCATGTTGATCGTCATGGCTGCTTTGGGTGCTTCAGCTTGAAGGGCTTTAGTCAGACTTGTGCAATTCCAGTTTGACACCAGCGCCTGCATACTGACCCATGCCTTCCAGTGTGTGACCGCCGGGCTTGAATTGAAAACGCGCGGTCAGGGTGGTGCTGTGTTCGCTTTGCACTGACAGCATCAGCGATTGCGCTTCGACAGCGGTTTTTTGCAACACGGTGTCGCCGTTGCCAAAGCCGGGCATGTTGGTGAAAGCAATCACCCCTGGCGCGTCCTGTGACAGTGTGAGCATCACTTTGCCGCTGCTCATGCCGATGTGCCACACGCCTTGCCACTGACCGATGAATGCCTTGTCTTGCGCAAAGCAGGTGCTTTGCCACACACACCAACAGCTCAAAACACACAGCTTCAACCAGACACCAAAGCCTTGGCCGGAGCCTGCGAGCCGTGTGGTTTTGAATGTGTTCTGTGTCAAAGCCATGTGTTGCTATCGCATAAACCCAAGCTGTTCAGCTCTCGCCCACATGCGTCACCGGTTTGTCCAAAGTACCGGCCACCACACGCGCATTGCGGCTGAAACTCATATAAGCCGAGCCCCAGTCCATCAGCACGACCAAGCGGTTGCGAAAACCGATCAAAAAATAAATATGCGCCAGCAGCCAAAACCACCAGGCCCAGCGCCCGGAAAACCGCAACGGCCCGAACGGTGTGCTGAGGTCGACGACCGCTGCGTTGTGGCCGATGGTGGCCAGGTTGCCGTAGTCGGCGTAGCGAAAGGCGTGCGTGGGTTGGCCGGCGATGCGGTGCAAGATGTTGCGCGCGGCCCAGCGGCCCATTTGCTTGGCACCGGGCGACACGCCGGGCACAGGCGCGGGCGGTTTGCCGGGCCGGTGGCTCATGGCAGCGGCCAAGTCGCCTATGACGCTGATATGCCCATAGCCGGGCAAAGTTAAATCCGGGTTGACCAGCACGCGACCGGCGCGGTCAGTTTGGCAGCCGGTGTGTTGCGCCAACACGCGGCCCAATCCGGAAGCCGCCACGCCTGCCGCCCACACCACGCATTGGCTGGCGATGCGGTAATCCACAGTGCCGACCACACCCGCAGGTGCCGGGCCGCGCACTTGCAAGCCGCTGGCATCGATGCCGGTGACGATGGCGTTCAAACGCACTTCCACGCCCAGCTTTTGCAATTGCTCCAAAGCTTTTTGGCTCAGCGTTTCGGGCATGGCCTGCAATACGCGCGGCCCGCCTTCAATCAACAAAATGCGTGCATCATGCGGGTTGATGCGACGGAACTCGCCCACCAAGGTTTGGCGTGCAATTTCTGCAAACGCACCGGCCATTTCCACACCTGTGGGGCCTGCGCCAATCACGCACAGCGTCAACCAGTTTTGGCGCTTTTCCGGGTCCGGTTCTTTTTCGGCGGACTCAAACGCGAACAGCACTTTGCGGCGGATTTCAAACGCGTCTTCCAGTGTTTTCAAACCTGGCGCATACGCCGACCATTCGTCATGGCCGAAATAACTGTGGGTGGCACCGGCGGCGACGATCAGGTGGTCAAACACCAAAGCCGTGCCGTCCGACAAATGCACTTTTTTGTCTTGGGGGTTGATGTCTGTCACTTCAGCCAGCAGCGTCGTCAGGTTCGCTTGATGGCGAAACAAACTGCGCGTGGGCGCGGCAATCGCGGGTGCAGCCAAACCGGCAGTCGCCACTTGGTAGAGCAAGGGCTGGAACAAATGGTGGTTGGTTTTGTCTATCAACGTGATGTCAACCGGCGCTTTGGCCAGCGACTTGGCGGCTTCCAAACCACCAAACCCGCCGCCGATGATGAGCACATGGGGCCTTGAATGGGTCATATACAGCTCTTTATGAAATGGTGACTAGGGTTAACCATAGGTCATCATAAATGATGCCTTAGGTGTTGCAGGTGGCATTCAAGGGCGGTCGGTTCAAGCCTTGTTCAGCCTTAGTTGGTGTCTGGCGATTTGCGCTGTCACTTGCGCCGGGGCCGTGCCGCCCAAAGTGTTGCGTGCGTTCAGCGAGCCTTGCAGGCTGAGCACCTCAAACACATCTTGTTCAATGGCCGGGTGAAACGCTTGCAACTGCGCCAAGGTCAGCGCTGACAAATCCACGCCCAAGCCTTGCGCGGTTTTCACCGCATGCGCCACGGTTTCGTGGGCATCCCGGAAGGGCAGGCCTTTTTTCACCAAGTAATCAGCCAGGTCGGTGGCGGTGGCGTAGCCCTTGCTGGCCGCTTCTTGCATGCGTTGCTTGTTGACGGTGAGGCCGCCTTCTTTCGCGCCGGTCGCCGTGTTGACTTGCCCGACTATCATTTCGGCAAAGATGCGCAGCGTGTCTTTCAACGTGTCCACCGTGTCGAACAGCGGCTCTTTGTCTTCCTGGTTGTCTTTGTTGTAGGCCAGCGGTTGCGCTTTCATCAAGGTGATCAAACCCATCAAGTGACCGACCACGCGCCCGGTTTTGCCGCGTGCCAGTTCCGGCACGTCCGGGTTTTTTTTCTGCGGCATGATCGATGAGCCGGTGGTGAAGCGATCTGCGATTTGTATGAAGCCGAAGTTTTGGCTCATCCAGATGATGAGTTCTTCGCTCAAGCGACTGATGTGCAACATGCACAGCGTGGCCGCAGACGTGAACTCGATGGCGAAATCGCGGTCGCTGACCGCGTCCAAACTGTTTTGACAGACTTGCGCCGCGCCGTGCGCGTCCACCATGCCCAGCGTGCGGGCCACGCGTTCGCGGTCCAGCGCATACGTGGTGCCTGCCAGTGCCGCCGAGCCCAGCGGCAAGCGGTTGGTGCGCGCGCGCACTTCCAGCAAACGTTCCTGGTCACGCGCAAACATTTCCACATAAGCCAGCAAATGGTGAGCAAAGCTCACCGGTTGCGCGACTTGCAAATGTGTGAAGCCGGGCATGATGGTTTGCGTGTGATGCGCGGCGACTTCAACCAGCGCAAGTTGCAAATTGCGGAGTAGTTCGCTGATGGTGTCTATCTCGTCACGCAACCACAGGCGCACATCGGTAGCCACCTGGTCGTTGCGGCTGCGCCCGGTGTGCAACCGCTTGCCCGCGTCGCCCACCAGCTGCGTCAGCCGCGCTTCGATGTTCAAGTGAACGTCTTCAAGCTCCAGCTTCCATTCGAACTGCCCGCTTTCAATGTCTTGCGTGATCTGCGCCATGCCGCGTTGAATGTCGGCCAGGTCTTGCGCACTGATGATGGCTTGTGCTGCCAGCATGTCGGCATGCGCCAGACTGCCTTGTATGTCGGCTCGCCACAAACGCTTATCGAAGAAGACGCTGGCGGTGTAGCGCTGTACCAACTCGCTCATGGGCTCGGAGAACAAGGCGGACCAAGCCTGGGATTTGCGGTCTAGCGAGTTGGATGAAGTCATCCGGGCATTTTAGGTGGCGGGGG
>CANNRV010000044.1 GCA_947508145.1 Comamonadaceae bacterium | reverse complement strand
GCCAACTTTCACCAGACCGTGGTCGATGCCGTGGTCGCGGCCAACACCAAAGCAGAAACCGTCGCCAGCCGCAAAGCCAGCCAGTTGGCGCTGGAAGCGTTCACCGCCGCTATACCTGAGATGCTGGGTGGCAGCGCCGACTTGACCGGCTCTAACCTGACCAACACCAAATCCACGCCAAACATGCGTGTCGATCTGGCCGGTCGCATCGTCAAAGACGAGCACGGTCACGGCGGTCGCCATATCAATTACGGTGTGCGCGAATTCGGCATGGCTGCCATCATGAACGGCATCACCTTGCACGGCGGCTTCATTCCTTACGGCGGCACCTTCCTCACGTTTTCCGACTATTCACGCAACGCCATCCGCATGGCCGCGTTGATGAAGCAACGCGTGGTGCATGTGTTCACCCACGACTCCATTGGTTTGGGCGAAGACGGCCCGACCCACCAGTCCATTGAGCACGCAGCTTCATTGCGACTCATCCCCGGTTTGGATGTCTGGCGTCCGGCGGATACCGCTGAGACAACGGTTGCATGGGCGGTGGCCATGCAAAACGCACACCGCCCGACAGCCTTGCTGTTGAGCCGCCAAAACCTGCCGTACTTGCCCAAGGGTGACAGCAAGGCCAAAGATGCCAGCGGTCTGGACGCGATCAACAAAGGCGCGTATGTGTTGGCCGAACCGACTGAAGTCGGCATGAACAAAAAAGCGCAGGCGGTCATCATCGCCACGGGTTCTGAAGTGCAACTGGCCATGAAAGCCCAAGCCCTGTTGGCCCAACACAAAGTGGCGGTGCGTGTGGTTTCCATGCCCAGTACCACCACGTTTGACCGCCAAAGCGTGGCCTACAAATCGGCGGTCTTGCCCAAAGGCATTCCCCGCATCGCGGTGGAGATGGGCAGCACCGACGGCTGGTGGAAATACGGTGTGTCAGCCGTGGTTGGCATTGACACCTACGGCGAAAGCGCACCGGCCCCGGTGCTGTTCAAGCATTTCGGTTTCACCCCTGAAAACGTCGCCGACACCGTTCGCAAGGTGTTGCTAAACGCCTGATTGTTTTTCCGCCTGCGTTGAGTGCGCAGGCGGGCTCATGTTTAACCTGTCTATATAGAAAGAGTCACCATGGCCATCAAAGTAGGTATCAACGGATTCGGTCGCATCGGTCGCATGGTGTTTCGTGCCGCCATTCAAAACTTCAACGACATTGAAATCGTCGCCATCAACGATTTGCTCGAGCCGGATTACCTGGTTTACATGCTGAAGTACGACAGCGTGCATGGCCGCTTCAAAGGCGAGGTGTCAGTCGACGGCGGTCACCTGGTGGTGAACGGCAAAAAAATCCGTTTGACACAAGAGCGCGATCCGGCTGCGTTGAAATGGAACGAGGTCGGCGCTGATGTGGTCATTGAAGCCACCGGTTTGTTTCTGGACAAGCCCACCGCAGAAAAACACCTGGCCGCTGGCGCGAAAAAAGTACTGCTCTCAGCGCCTTCCAAAGACGACACCCCTATGTTTGTGTATGGCGTGAACCACAGCACCTACGCCGGACAAACCATCGTTTCAAATGCTTCATGCACCACCAACTGCTTGGCGCCTGTGGCCAAGGTGTTGAACGACAAATGGGGCATCAAGCGCGGCCTGATGACCACGGTGCACGCGGCCACGGCCACGCAAAAAACCGTGGACGGCCCATCCAACAAAGACTGGCGCGGCGGTCGCGGCATTTTGGAAAACATCATCCCCAGCAGCACAGGCGCTGCCAAAGCCGTGGGCGTGGTCATTCCCGCCCTGAACAAAAAACTCACAGGCATGTCCTTCCGTGTGCCCACCTCTGATGTGTCCGTGGTCGATTTGACCGTGGAACTCGACAAACCCGCCAGCTACGCTGAAATTTGCGCTGAAATGAAAGCGCAAAGCCAGGGTGCGTTGAAAGGCGTGTTGGGTTACACCGAAGACAAAGTCGTGGCCACCGATTTCCGTGGCGAGCCTTGCACCAGCGTGTTTGACGCGGATGCAGGCATTGCGTTGGACAGTACCTTCGTTAAAGTGGTCAGCTGGTATGACAACGAATGGGGCTACTCCAACAAATGCCTGGAGATGGTGCGCGTTATTTCCAAATAAGCTGCTCCACCCCTCCCTCAAGCGCCCTGCGGGGCGCTTTTTCTTGGCGCATGCCGGGTTATGCGTCATGCCTTCGTACACAGTGACATCAACCGCTAACATCGACTCATGGATTCAGTGATTTCAACATTCAAACAGCGCATCAAGCAAGCGGCAGCCAGCAAGCAAACGCTGCGCATAGAAGGCGGCAACACCAAGCATTTTTATGGCGAGCACAGCGCATCGCATGCCGTGCTGGACACACGGGAATATGCCGGCGTGGTGAGTTATGAGCCCAGCGAATTGGTCGTCACCGTGCGCAGTGGCACGCCTTTGGCCGAGCTGGAGCAACTGCTGTCCACCCAAGGTCAATGTTTGGCTTACGAACCGCCGCATTTCGGCGCGGCTGCCACGGTCGGCGGCATGGTGGCCGCAGGTTTGGCCGGTCCGTCGCGTGCCCATGTCGGCAGCGTGCGCGACCATGTCTTGGGTGCCAAGCTGATCAACGGCTTGGGCGAAGAACTTACCTTCGGCGGTCAGGTGATGAAAAACGTCGCTGGTTATGACGTGTCGCGTGTGCTGGCCGGCAGCATGGGCACGCTGGGACTGATCACCGAGGTGTCTTTGAAAGTCTTGCCCGTCGCGCCTGCTGAAGCCACCTTGGCATGCGAACTGCCGCAGCGAGAAGCGTTGGAACAAATGCACCGCTGGGGCGCACAAGCGCTGCCACTCAATGCCAGCGCATGGTTTCACAACGAAGCAAAGCAAGACGTGTTGTATGTGAGATTGCGCGGCGCGGTGGCTGCGGTGGAAGCGGCCTGCCCGCCCATGATCGCCGATGTGCAAGCTGCTGGCGGGACGGCCTCTCGCATGGATAAGCAACCAGCCGCTTCACTCTGGCAGGCTTGCCGCGAACAAACGCTGTCGTTTTTCAACGCCCCTTCACCTGAGCTGTGTTTGTGGCGCTTGAGCCTGCCGCAAACCGCGCCGGTGCTGGACCTGCCCTTTGCGATGTTGATCGAATGGCACGGTGGTGTGCGTTGGTTATGGGCCCCGGCCTCAGCGGCTACGCAGTTGCGTCAAGTCGCGCACCAAGCAGGCGGACACGCCACGCTGTTTCGGCGGGCGCAAACCGGCGCAACAGACACGCAAGTGTTTTCTGAATTGTCCCAAGTGCAGCAACGCATACAACGCGAATTACAAAAACAGTTTGACCCACACGGTGTGTTCAACACCGCTCGCCTTGGTATTTAAAAATGCAAACCAATCTCTCCCCCGAATACCAGCACACCGCCGACGGCCAGGAAGCCGAAGCCATATTGCGCAAATGCGTGCACTGCGGTTTTTGCACCGCCACCTGTCCTACCTATCAATTGTTAGGCGATGAACTCGACGGCCCGCGCGGACGCATTTACCTGATCAAGCAAGTGCTGGAAGGCGAAACACCGACCCGCGACACCCAATTGCATTTAGACCGTTGCCTGACTTGTCGCAACTGTGAATCCACTTGCCCCAGCGGCGTGCAATACGGCCACTTGGTCGACATTGGCCGCAAACTGGTTGACGAAAAAGTGCCGCGCCCGGCCAGCGAACAGGCGGTGCGCTGGGCCTTGAAAGAAGGCTTGAACTCGCCGCTGTTTGCGCCTGCCATGAAGCTGGGCCAAGTGGTGCGCGGTTTGTTGCCCGGCGGTATCAAGGCCAAGGTGCCCGAAGCACGCAGTGCCGGGCAATGGCCGACGCAAACACATGCACGCAAAGTGTTGATGCTGGCCGGTTGTGTGCAGCCATCTATGAGCCCCAACATCAACAGCGCGACAGCGCGTGTGCTGGACGCTTGCGGCATTCAAACCGTGGTCGAGCCGCTGGCGGGTTGCTGCGGCGGCGTGAAGTTTCATTTGAATGACCAGGATGCTGCCATCGTTCAAATGAAAAACAACATTGATGCCTGGTGGCCGCATGTGGCCCAAGGCGTGGAAGCGATTGTGATGAACGCCTCAGGCTGCGGCGTCACAGTCAAAGATTACGGTCACATACTGCGCAACGACGCAGCCTATGCCGACAAGGCCAAGCGCATCAGCGAATTGACGAAAGACCTGAGCGAGTTGTTGCCTGGCTTGGTGCCTGTGCTGCAACAACGTATTTCAACGCACAAAGCACAAGCACAAGGCTTGATGGCGTTTCACCCGCCCTGCACTTTGCAACACGGCCAGCAGCTCAAGGGCGGCGTCGAAACCCATTTGAATGCGCTCGGTTTCAAGCTGCGCGTCGCAAACAACGAAGCGCATTTGTGCTGCGGCTCAGCGGGTACTTACAGCGTGTTGCAACCGGTCCTCGCCACGCAACTGCGGGACCGCAAACTCGGCAATCTGAACGAGATGCAACCGCAGGCGATTTTGAGCGCCAACATCGGTTGCATCACGCATTTGCAAAGCGGAACTCAAGTGCCGGTGCGGCATTGGGTGGAGATGGTGGACGCGGCGCTTTAGCTGAATACCGGCGGACCCGGATGCGGCCGCTTAAGCTGAGTTGCTCGTCTGCAATCGTTGCAAAAATGCGGGCGACAACAACAACTGCTCTTCCATCAATGCACACAAACGCTGGCGCTCGAAGGGTTTGAGCACCAAGGCGTTCATACCCACAGCATTGCAGCGCTGGTGATCATCCGTGTTGACGTTGGCGGTCAGCGCCAGTATCGGCACGTCACGCTGTGGTGACGGCCATTGCGTACGCAATCTGCGAGTGGCTTCAATGCCATCCATCACCGGCATCAACATATCCATCAACACCAAGTCAAAGCTGTCAGTGTGCAAAGCCTTCAAGGCTTCCTGTCCGTCCGCAGCTTGCACCATGACCGCGTTTGGCCAGTGCGAGTGAACCACCTGACAGGCCAGCAACCGGTTGACAGCGCTGTCGTCCACCACCAGCACGCGCAACGGGAATTGGCGCAATCTGCTGCTGCTTCGTTCGTCTTCAATCAGCAAATGCTGTGCCTGTGCAGCTTGCAATGGCAGGTAAAACCAAAAGCATGAGCCTTTGCCAGGGGTACTGTCCACACCGATATGTCCACCCAGCAATACCACCAAGTTGCGGCTGATGGCCAGTCCCAGCCCGTTGCCGCCATAGGCATGGGCGGTGTCATCACTGGCTTGCTCAAAGCGTTCAAATATTTTTTCAAGACGTTCGGGCGGAATGCCTATGCCGGTGTCACTGACAGAAAAAAACAATTGCTTGTTTTTACGCTCCACCCGCAATGTCACCTCGCCCTGGTGCGTGAACTTGATGGCATTGCCCAACAGGTTGACCAGAATTTGCATCAGCCGGTGCCGGTCGGAAACTACCCATTTAGGCAAATGATCATCGGCCACCAGTGAATAACGGATATTCATGCTGTTAACCCGTTGCTGGAACAAATTGAATGCAGCATTGACTGTCGCCATCAATTCAAACGGCTCGGGCTGGACTTTCAGTTGCCCGCGCTGCAGCAATGAAAAATCCAGCACGTCATTGATCACCGTCATTAAGTGGTCGCTGGATTGTTTGACCAGATTAGCCAATTCAAGCGCACGCGGTTTGTGTTGTACATGCTGATGCAGTAAATCACTGAAGCCGATGATGGCGTTCATCGGTGTGCGCAGCTCATGGCTCAGCAAAGCGATGAAGTTGTCTTTGATTTGCTGTGCCCGCAACAAGGCGATGCGTTTGTCAGACAGATTGGCTCGACGCTCTTTGCTCAACGACAAATTGCGCATGTAGAGCCGGTGGTAAATCAAAGGCAAAGACAGCATGAAGATGCTGATGGCCAAATCGTTCCAAGCGTTTTGTCGCAGCAACTGCGGCGGCGCCACATACACAGCCGGTATCCAACCAAACCATGTGCCCAGCGCCAGTCCGAGCAGACAGGAAATACACACCACCAGCCAGAATACCCCGTCGCGTATGCCGGTCAAGAACAATGAAATCATCGGCAGCAACACCAGCCAGTTCAGCGAATTGGAAAACATGCCGCCGGTCAGCAAGGCTTCTCGCATCAGGTGAAAAAATGCATAGGCCAAGGCGCTGTTCAGACACAAGCGCAAGGGCAAGCCCAGCCCGTGTACCAACATCAATGAGAGGATGACGATGCTCAGCACATGGGCATTGTGTTGGTCCACCGGGTCCGGCGACATGCTGCCCAGCGTCCAGCACATCAAGGCCAGGCAAAACGTGAAGCCCATGTAAAAGCGACCTTTGGTATCAGCCCATTGCGAACGCAACAGGGCTTGCCAACGCTGCCACAGGCTAAGCACTGGTTCAGCCATGTACATCCTCTTGCATCAGCCAATGCTCAATACAGGATTTCATCAAGTCCTTGTTCAGCGGCTTGACCAGCACGTCGTTCATACCGGCTTGCATGCAGGCGGCATGGTCTTGCGGATGGCTGCTGGCGGTCAAGCCGATCACCGGCAGTGTGCGCAAGCCGGCTTGCGCCGACGCACGCAAAGCTTGCGTGGTTTGCAAGCCGTCCATCTCCGGCATCACCAGATCCATCAAGACGGCATCGACGCTGCGGCTGGCAAGCAGGTCCATGCAGGCTTGTCCGCTGCTGACGCATTGGATGTCGGCCAGTGGCCAGATCTGCTGGCACAACATGGCGGCGACCTTCAAGTTGACCGGGTTGTCATCCACCAGCAACAGTCGCCATGGATGCAAATGGCCGTTGTTAACGTTCGCCGGTTGTGCTTCATTGACAGCAGGTGCTTCACAGGGCAGCAAAGGTACCCGGAACCAAAATAACGAGCCCTTGCCGGGCTCGCTTTGCATGCCTATTTCACCGCCGAACAAATGTACCAATCCTTTGCAAATGGCCAGACCCAGTCCGGCGCCGCCGAACTGCCGTTGTGTTTCCTGATCAGCGTGTTCGAAACGGTTGAAGATAAAGGTTTGTAACTCGGGCTCGATACCCACGCCGTTGTCTCTGACCTCAAACAATATGAACTGGCCTTCACGCTTGATATTGAGTTGCACCAACCCGGCAGAGGTGAATTTGAATGCGTTGTCGATCAAATGACACAGGACTTCCTTCAAGTGCAGCGCATCTGTGTTCACCCATTCGGGGAGTTGTTTGCTCAGACGCGCGCGAAACTGCACAGGGCTGTCAGGCCCCCGTGTGAAATTCAACACGCACTGGTCAAACGCATCACGCAGCCGCGTGGGCTTGAAGTGCAAATGCATGCGACCGGCTTGTAATTGTGAGAAATCCAGAATCTGGTTGACCAGCTTGAGCAAATGCTCGGTGGATTCACGCACCAGTGCCACGGTTTGCAGGCCTTGTGGATCGTTGGCCAGTTCATTGCGTATCACATCATTAAAACCGAGGATGGCGTTCATGGGCGTGCGCAACTCATGCCCTACTGAGGCCAGAAACTGGTCTTTGTACGACTCGGCGTTGAGCAGGGCGGCACGCGCCTCGCTGAGTTCTTGGTTATCTGAATTGATCTCAGCCAACTGGCTGAGGTAGATGCGGTGGTAAATCATCAGGCCGACGAGCAAGCTGATGGCGGTGAACACATAATTCCCAAGTGCCCAGGCCACATGCTGTTGCGTGTACACATAGCTGACCGGCAGCCAGCCGTTTTCTGTCAGTGGAATCAGGCTCAGAATAGAGGCCATCATCAAGCCTATCCACACCAGTGAATCGCGCCACCCCAGCAAGAACACAGCGGGTACAGGCAAGATCATCAACCAGATGAGAGAGGAAGAAAACAAACCGCCGGTCACCCAGGCACAGTAATAAATCAACACGGCTGCTTGCAGCAGCAGCAAATGTGTGGCCAAGCGCCTGGGCCAATGCAAATGCCAATATGCCAGACCGGTCAGCAACACACCGGCCATGGCGAGCCAGAAAATTTGCTGAAAAGCATAGGGCTCGGCCAAACAAAGAAACACCAGGAAGTTGATGACAATGGCGCTGAACAAAAACCCGAACGGCAGTTGTTGTTGCTGATCAGGCAGGATCAACAAGCGTTCAATGCTTTTGAGCCAATGGGGCGTGGTCATGGCATCAGGTGGGGTTCAGGCGGTACGCAAAGCCTGCTCAATGTCAGCGCTGAGGGCCGCAGGCTTGTCCAGCGAGGCATAGCGTTTGAGCACGCTGCCGTCGCGGCCAATCAAAAATTTGGTGAAGTTCCATTTGATGGCTTGCGTGCCCAACAGCCCCGGGGCTTGTTGCTTGAGCCATTGAAACAAGGGGTGAGCCGCGTCTCCATTGACATCGATTTTCTCCATCATCGGAAAACTCACGCCGTAGTTTTTTTGACAGAATGCGCCGATTTCCACATTGCTGCCCGGGTCTTGTGAGCCGAACTGGTTGCAAGGAAAACCCAGCACCACCAAACCTTGTTCGCCATGGCTGCGGTGCAGCTCTTCAAGCCCGCCGAATTGCGGCGTGAAGCCGCAGGCGCTGGCGGTGTTGACGATCAGCAAAACCTTGCCCCGGTAGTCAGACAACATCACAGGCTTGCCGTCAATGCTGTTCGCCTGGAAATCGTATACGGATGGCTTGCTCATGAAGATTCCTTGTTATGTGTGTGGATTGTCGCCAATATGGCCGCAAACACAATCAAAATACCGCCTGCAAGTTTGCGAGAAGTCATTTCAGATGCACCCATGAAAACGGATGACGCAGTGGCAAACACAATTTCGGACAACATGACCAGCGAGGTGGTGTTGGCCGGTAAGCGCGCCGCGCCATATTGCAGGCTTAAATTGGATAACAACAAACACAAGCCTAAGCCCAGCAAATAGGGCCACCAACTGGTATCAACCGGTAGCTGCACCAGACCCGAGGGCGCGCCCGCCGCCGCTGCCAGTGCGGTGATACACATGCCGCCGCTGAACATGGCTCCCATGCGGTCACTCTCGGGCAAATGTGAGAGTTTGCGCAACATGGCGTTGTTCAGCGCAAAACTGGCCCCCCCCAGCAACGCCAAATAGTCCAGGGGGCTGCTGGGCAGCGGCCAAGCCATGTCAGGGGTTTTCAATACCAGGGCCACACCTGCGAGTGCCAAGCCCAGCCGCAGCAATGAAGCGCGTGTGGGTTGCTCGTCTAATAACCACCAGGCAAACAGCACCGACCAGGCCGGCATGGTGTAAAACAGCAGCACCACCCGCACCACATCGCCTTGGGTGACCGCCCAGTTGAAACCGAAATTGGTCAGGCCTGAGCCGAGAAACAACCACCATAACTGCGGGTGCTGCGCGACGCTTAACCACCAGCCCGGGCGCAGCAAACTGATGATGGCCACCGACATGCCGTACATCAACGCGGTGGCCCACAAAGGATGCAAGCCCAGCGATGCCATTTCGCGCAACGGCCACCAGCACACACCAAAGACCAGGGCATTGGCCAGTAAACCCAGCACCGGACCAAGGGCAGCGGCGCGCATACTCAGTGGCCCGGGTCTTGGCGGGCGATGTCCATCAGGCGCTCGACTTCGTCGCGGTGTTTGATGCAGTTGTCCGCATGCCAGCGTTGTATCAACCACATATTGCCGGCGACAAACAGGCCAAAGCAGACGATGGCGGCAAAGGCGCTCATGCCCAGCCCAGTAGCCAGTGCATAAATGCCGCCCAGTGCCAGTATGCAAGCCTGCTCATTGAAATTTTGTACCGCAATAGAACGGCCTGCGCCCATGAGGTTGTGGCCACGGTGTTGCAACAAGGCGTTCATAGGCACCACCAGAAAACCACCTAAGCCACCGAGCAAAATGAAAAACGGTGCAGCCAACCAGACGTTATTGATGAAATTCATCACCAGAATCAACAAGCCCATGGAGATGCCCAAGACCATCACACGCGGCGCGTCGGTCAGCTTCATACGCACTGATGCAATCACCGCACCGGCTGCTGTGCCGATGGCCACCACACCGACCAGCGACGAAGCCTGCGTGGTGGAGTAGCCCAAGGCCACCGCGCTCCAGGCCAGCACGATATAGCGCAAATTGCCGCTCGCTCCCCAGAACAAGGTGGTGGTGGCCAATGAGATTTGGCCCAGTTTGTCGCGCCACAGCAGCAAATTGCAACGCCAGAAATCGGGTGCGAGTGCCAGCAGGTTGTAGGCCAGGCTGTGCTGCGTCTGACTGCGTAAAGGCACCAGTACCACGCCGGTTTGCGGAATGCGGGTGTTGAACCAAGCAGCCAGTCCGTACAACAACACGATCACGCTGATGGCGGCTTCGGGCGGCGTGTCAATGTTGGTGTCAATCAAAGGCAGGTCAAAGCTGAGCAAGGTATGGGAGATAACTGGGCCGACCAGCTGGCCGCCCAGCAGCACGCCCAAAATAATGGAGCTGATGGTCAAGCCTTCGATCCAGCCATTGGCTTTGACCAGCATCGAAGGTGGCAGCAATTCGGTGAGGATGCCGTATTTGGCCGGTGAATACGCCGCGGCGCCCAGACCGACGATGGCATAGGACAACAAAGGGTGGGAGCCAAACAGCATCATCAAACAGCCAACCACCTTGATGCCGTTGCTCATGAACATGACCTCGCCCTTGGGGCGCGAGTCGGCAAATGCACCGACAAACGGTGCCAATATCACGTAGAACAAGGCAAACATGGGTACCAATGCAGCGCGTTGCCATTCGGCACCGCCCGAGGCTTTGATCATTTCAACTGCTGCGACAAACAAAGCGTTGTCCGCCAGCGAGCTGAAAAACTGCGCCGCCATGATGGTGTAAAAACCGCGCTTCATATATGCAGAGGCCTGGCTGACAAGCGGTGGGTTTGAATCAAAAAGAAGTCTATTTTCAAGATACAGGCCTTTGAGCTTGGCGGTTATATCACGCCCTTTGCGCGGCCAACCACCCTGCGACAATCCGGGTCATGCCCCGCCCTATCTATGCCCAGATTCACACGGATGCTTTGCGCCACAACCTGATGCGCTTGCGTCAATCCTGTACCGATGCGCGGGTGTGGGCGGTGGTCAAGGCCAATGCCTACGGTCATGGGCTGGCGAATGTGTTTGAAGGTTTGCGCGGCGCGGACGGTTTTGCATTGTTGGATTTGAACGAGGCGCAAACTTTGCGTGACCTCGGTTGGCGCGGGCCGGTGTTGTTGCTTGAAGGCGTGTTCGAGCAACGTGACCTGGAATTGTGTTCGCGCTTGGACCTGTGGCATGTGGTGCACCATGAAGCGCAAATCGACATGCTGAGCAAACACAAAACCCAAGTGCCGCAACGCGTGTTTTTGAAAATGAATTCGGGCATGAACCGCTTGGGCTTCACGCCCCAGGCGTTTCGATCAGCTTGGGCGCGTTTGAATGCCTTGCCTCAAGTGGATGAAATCTCGCTGATGACGCATTTCGCCCGCGCCGACGATGCGCATGGTGTGGATGCGCAGTTACAGGTGTTTCAACAATTCAGCAGCGACTTGCCCGGTGAACGCAGCCTGGCCAACAGCGCAGCGGTGTTGCGCCACGGCACACGAGACGAGGTGTCCGCCGATTGGGTGCGCACCGGCATTGCGATGTACGGCAGCTCGCCCGACCATGGTTTGCATGATGCCGCGCACTGGGGTTTGTTGCCGACCATGAGTTTGCGCAGCCAACTCATCAGCGTGCAGCCACTCAAAGCGGGTGACAGTGTGGGTTATGGCGGATTGTTTACGGCAGCGTATGACATAACGGTCGGTACTGTTGCCTGCGGTTATGCCGACGGCTATCCGCGCCACGCGCCTACCGGCACGCCGGTGTTGGTGAACGGTGTGCGTACCCGCACGCTGGGACGGGTGAGCATGGACATGTTGTGTGTCGATGTGTCTGCATTGCCATCGGTGGCGATAGGTGACGAAGTGACTTTGTGGGGCAATGCTTCCACGGGTCAGGTGTTGTGTATTGATGAAGTTGCGGCGGCGGCGGGCACTGTGGGTTATGAGTTGATGTGTGCGTTGGCGGCGAGGGTGACGGTGTCGGTTGTTTAATGGGCATTTCTGCTCTCGTAGTTTGAAGACACGCTTGGCCGCTGATTCACTTGCTCGTGATTGATTGAGGTGCTCACGCCACGGCGGATCGGTCGCCGCTCACCACGGCAAAGCCGTAACGCTCGCGTCGGCCCGACCGCCATGTCGTCTATCCACTCACTTGGCCGACCCATCCGGAGTTGGTTGGCATTTCTGCTGCTCTCGAAGAACACCCATGGCGCTCATACGGTTTGAAGTCACGCTTGGCCGACCCATCCGGTGTGCTTTTTTTCTGCGCTTTCGCTGGAAAAAAACACCCCCTC
>CANNRV010000043.1 GCA_947508145.1 Comamonadaceae bacterium | reverse complement strand
TCGCGCTTGGGCAGGTAGCCACCCAGCGCCGTGCGTCTGGCATGCAGGTATTGCATCTCAGGTGAATCCGCCGCCGGTTTGAAAAAGTCCAGGTTCGTCGCTTGCTCGTCTGACAAAGGCAAATTGAAGCGATTGCGAAACGCCAGCAAAGCGGACTCGTCGAGTTTCTTCTGGCTGTGCGTGGTCATCTTGCCTTGACCGGCTTGGCCCATGCCATAGCCTTTTTTGGTGTGCGCCAAGATGACCGTGGGCTGGCCGGTGTGCGCGGCTGCGGCAGCGTAAGCGGCATGGATTTTCACCAGGTCATGGCCACCACGTTTGAGCCGGTCGATTTGCTCGTCGGTCAGGCCTTGCGCGAGTTGCGCGAGTTCGGGGTTTTGGCCGAAGAAAGTTTCGCGGTTGAAACGCCCGTCTTTGGCTGCAAAGGTTTGCATTTGGCCGTCTACGGTGTTGGCGAATGCTTTGACCAGAGCGCCGTGCGTATCGCGTGCAAACAAGCCGTCCCAGTCGCTGCCCCAAATCAGTTTGATGACATTCCAACCTGCGCCACGAAATAATTTTTCCAGCTCATCAATGATGCGGCCGTTGCCGCGCACCGGGCCGTCCAAGCGCTGCAAATTGCAGTTCACCACCCAGACCAGGTTGTCCAGACGTTCGCGCGAGGCCAATGTGAGCGCGCTCATGCTCTCGGGTTCGTCCATTTCGCCGTCGCCGAACACGCCCCAGACTTTGCGTTTTTGGCAGTTGAGCAAAGCTCTGTGCGTCAGGTAATGCATGAAGCGTGCGTGGTAAATCGAGCTGATCGGGCCTATGCCCATGGAGCCGGTGGGGAACTGCCAAAAGTCCGGCATCAACCAAGGATGCGGGTAGCTGGAGAGGCCGCGTGCGCCTTCGCGCGGCGCTTTCAGTTCCTGGCGGTAATGCGATAAATCGGCTTCGTTCAAACGCCCTTCCAGATAAGCGCGGGCGTAGACACCGGGTGCGCTGTGCGGCTGGAAAAACACCAGATCGCCTTGGTGCTTGTCGTCGCGAGCGCGGAAAAAATGGTTGTAGCCGACCTCGAACAAATCGGCCGCGCTGGCGTAACTGGCGATATGCCCGCCGAGTTCGCCGTAGGCCCCGTTCGCACGCGCCACCATGGCAAGCGCGTTCCAGCGCATCAGTGACGCCAGTTTTTCCTCAATGGCCAAATCGCCGGGGTAGGGCTGTTGCGCCTGAACGGGGATGGTGTTGACATAAGGCGTGACGAGTTCGGGTGACCAGTCAATCTGGCTTTGGTGCGCCAAGGCCACCAACTGGTCCAGCAAATAGCGGGCCCGTTCGGGGCCGTACAAACCGACCACGCCTTGGAAGGCTTCGCGCCACTCAGCGGTTTCAATCGGATCAATGTCAGAGGTTTTTTGCAGCATGTGTCACTCGAGAAGCGGTTTTTCTGACTAGAAATATAGACAATTTCAGCTGAAATGTGCTGTTTAAAACACGTGGTGTTTTCATTTTTTATGGCATAAAATATTAACAAATTAAATTTCTAAGGTGATTTATGCTGTTAGATGCTGTAGATTACAAAATATTGGCTCAGTTGCAGGAAGACTCATCTTTGACCAACGTGGAGCTGGCCCGGCGGGTGCATTTATCGCCGTCTCCTTGTTTGCAACGGGTCAAGGCGCTGGAGGCAGCCGGGGTGATTCAGCGCTATGTGGCCTTGACCCAGCCGCAAGCCCTAGGTCTGGGTTTGAATGTGTTTATTTCCATCAGTTTGAAGGAACAGTCCAAGTCGGCGCTGGCCGAATTTGAACAGCGCATTGCCGAGCACGACGAAGTGATGGAGTGTTATTTGATGACCGGTGACTCGGATTATTTGATTCGCGTGGCCATTGCCGATATGAGTGCGTTGGAAAAATTTATTCTGGAGCAGCTCACACCCATTCCCGGCGTGGAGAAAATTCGCAGCAGTTTTGCACTGAAACAAGTGCGTTATAAAACGGCATTGCCTCTGAAAGCGTCAACCTTAGGTTGATGACCCGCATTAAAACTTCGATGTTGGGACAGTAAAGAAAAAGTTAATCGACTGCTGTTAACTTGTCGGCCTGTCACTTGGCTTTGTCAATCGCTTTTTTCAAATCCACATATTCTTCGCATTTGAGACCGCAAATTTTTTCTAATGAAGCCAGCAGTTCTTTGGCTTTGGCAATTTCTTTGGTTTGAACATAAGCCACGCCCAAGTATTCGTGCGCACCACGGTGCTGCGGATCGATGCGCAGGGCTTCTTTGTAATTGAATATCGCTTCCGGGTAGCGTTTGGCATTTCGTAAGCTGTAACCCAGCAAATTGAAACCATCGGCATCATTCGGGTTGGCTTTGACGTATTTTTCCAGCGTTGAAATCGCGGCAGACCAATCTTTTTTCTCAATCTGGGCTTTGGCATTACCCAAGTCAGAGCCGGCGGGAGAGGCACCGGAAATATCGGCTGCTTGGCTGAATTGGATTTGCAGCACCAGCAGGGCGGCAATTAAAAGGGTTTTTTTCATGGTGTTCCTTGGAAAAACCGTAATCGGTAGGCCATTATGCAGATTTGGCGCGTAGTTGACAGTCAACCGTCGTACTTGGCGAGATAATGCCGGATTCCGTTGTTGGAATGGATTTTGGAGCTCTCATGAGACTGACCCCTGAGCAAATCGCTGAATTCGACCGTGAAGGTTATTTGTTTTTCCCCGGCTTGTTTTCCCCGGAGGAAACCAAAAACCTGGTGAACGAGGTACCAAACCTCTACAGCCGCCGCGAGGCTTACAACGTTCGCGAAAAAGGCAAAGACGCGGTGCGCACCAATTTCGCCGCCCACATGTATTCCGAGCCGTTTGCCAAGCTGGCCCGTCACCCGCGCATGATTGAGCCGGTAGAGGATTTATTGGGCGAGCAACTGTATATGCATCAGTTCAAGATCAACGGCAAGATGGCGTTTGAAGGCGATGTCTGGCAATGGCACCAAGATTACGGCACTTGGCTGAACGACGACATGATGCCCACCGAGCGCGCCATGAACGTGGCCATTTTTCTGGACGATGTGAATGAGTTCAATGGCCCGCTGATGTTCATCCCCGGTAGCCACAAAAAAGGCGTGGTCGATGCCAAGCACGATCTGACCACCACCAGCTATCCACTGTGGACCGTGGATAACGATTTGATCGCCCAACTGGTAGAGCGCGCTGGCGGCAAGAACGGCGGCATCGTCAGCCCGACCGGCCCGGCCGGTTCCATGATTTTGTTTCACAGTTGTTTGGTTCATGCCTCGGCCAGCAACCTCTCACCCTGGAACCGGGTCAGCGTCTATCTCAGCTTGTGCGCAGTCTCCAACCATATCCGCCGCCATAAGCGCCCAGAGTTCATTGCGCATCGCGATTTCACGCCCATCGAATGCCTGCCGGATGATTGCTTGAGCAAGTCTTATCCGGTGGATTTGCCTTGGGCCAAAGGCCTGCCCGCCAGTGCGCTGGTCACTACCGACGTGCCGATTGACCAAACCAAATCTGCCGCATGAGCCTGTACCAGCAACTTCAGCAGCGTGCCGCTGACAACAGCCCGGTTCGCGTGGTGCTTATCGGCGCCGGGAAATTCGGGGCCATGTATTTGGCACAAGTGCCGCGCACGCCCGGCGTGCATTTGGTGGGGATCGCCGATTTGTCGATTGACAACGCGCGTGCCAACCTGGCGCGTGTCGGCTGGCCGGCTCACCAAGCCTCAGCCAACAGCCTGGACGATGCCTTTAAGCAAGGGCTGACTTTTTTGACCCAAGACTGGCAAGCGCTGGTGTCGCATCCGCTGGTGGATGTGGTGGTTGAATGCACTGGTAACCCGATTGCGGCAGTCGAGCATTGCCTGGCCGCTTTTGCACATGGCAAGCATGTGGTGAATGTGACCGTGGAAGCGGATGCTTTTTGCGGTCCGCTGCTCGCACGAAAAGCCGCAGATGCCAATGTGGTGTATTCCTTGGCTTTTGGGGATCAGCCTGCGCTGATTTGTGATTTGGTGGACTGGGCCCGTACATGCGGCTTTCCGGTGACAGCCGCCGGTCGCGGCCACAAATGGTTGCCGCATTTCAGCGAATCCACGCCTGAAACGGTCTGGGGCAATTACGGTTTGACACCTGAGCAAGCGGCGCGTGGTGGTTTGAATCCCAAAATGTTCAACAGTTTTCTGGACGGATCCAAACCGTCTATTGAATGTACGGCAGTGGCCAATGCCACCGGTTTGCATGTGCCGTCCAATGGCTTGTTGTATCCGCCGGCCAGTGTGGAAGACATTCCGTTTGTCACACGCCCCATGAGTGAAGGCGGGGTGCTGGAGCGCAAAGGCATGGTTGAAGTGATTTCATCCTTGGAAGCCGATGGCCGGGTCATCCCTTACGACATACGCATGGGCGTGTGGGTGACAGTGGAAGCGGAGACCGATTACATCAAACATTGCTTTGAGGAATACAACGCGCACACCGATCCCAGTGGACGTTATTTCACACTATACAAACGCTGGCATTTGATCGGGCTGGAGGTCGGCATGTCGGTGGCCAGCGTGGCCTTGCGTGGTGAAGCCACCGGAGTCGCCCAAGGCTGGCACGCCGATGTGGTGGCCACTGCCAAACGCGATTTACAAGCCGGTGAAATGCTGGACGGTGAGGGCGGTTACACCGTCTGGGGCAAGTTGTTACCGGCCAAAGTGTCTGCGGCCATTGGCGGTCTGCCATTGGGTTTGGCTCACCAGGTCAAACTGGTACGCCCGGTGAAAAAAGGTCAATCTTTGTGCTGGGACGATGTCGCTATGGACACTGCTTTACCTGCTTACAAAGTCCGTCGTGAAATGGAAGCTTTGTTCAAGAGCTAAGCTGTCAGCGCTTGGCTTGCTCGCTGCGCAACACCTTCATTAACAGCATCCACTCGCCGCCGTTTTGCACGGTGAATGTGAAGCGCTCGTTCATGCCGTTGTTCATTTCAATCTCCTGCCAGTTTGAGAAGACAGAAAAGCCGCCTTTGAGCAAAGCCGTGTCTGTGAACGATATCTCTATATGAATAAAGGAGATTTCTTCATTGCTGTCAAAAGATTTGAAATACAAACCGTCAGACAACAAGTACAGCACCCCGGTAGGCAGTGAAAACCGGCTGCTGGTATTGGCCGGGCCGTAGGCGATGATGGTCTTGTTGATCAGTTCAACCGGAATGGTTTGTTGAATGATTTGGCGTGTGTCGTGTGATTTATAAAGCGCGAAAGCCAGTCCGACCCCAAGCAAAATCAGAGCGTAGGTGTTGTTCAGTGTGACCACAAACACAGCCATCGCCAGCCAGATAAACGGCATCCACAAATCCATGCGCATTTGCCAGGGACCGCGTGAAATCAACAATGAGCTGTTATCCAGGGTATTGGCCAGAATCAAAGGCGAAATACTGGGCTTGTGGCTTTCCACATGTGGCAACTGAGAACCACAATTCTGGCAAAACACGTTTTCGCTGGGATTGATGAAATAACAGCTGGTGCAAATCATGACTGGCTTTCGATGTGCATCACGTTCAATGGCCCTTGGCTTTGCTGTCAGCAGCCGGTTTGTCGTGTGACGTGGCCGCGCCATGGGCTGGCTCGTCATGAGTGGGTGCAGCAGGCGACGAATCGTTGTGGGCCGAGGCATCATAGGTATTTTTATCGTGGCCATCCTCGGCAGGCGCAACAGCATCATGCGAATTTTTTGCTGGCAATGCTGGTTCATGGCTCAAAAAGTTATAAATCGCCAATGAGCTCAACACCACGGTGAGACCGCACAACAAACCAATCACAAAGATGATGAAACCACCACTGCCTTCAGTGCTGTCGTCCGTTTTGGCTTGACTGTATTTCGCAGGCTTGGCGGCAGCTTCGTCCACCTTTTTGCTGATGGCCTGCATTCTGGCCTTGAGGTCGGCCACCGATTGACTGATGGGGGCCAAGTGGACTTCAAGGGTTTGTGTGGCGCTGGTGTTATCTGCCATCAATTGCTCAATCCGGCCCAGGGTTTGCTGATTGGCAGCTTCCACATTCGAGGTGTTTTGCGCAATGTTCTGGCTGAACGCTTTGAGCAGTTCAATTTTTTGCTTTTCAAGATGCAGCTTGAACTCTTCCGGCATTTTCACAACTGCAGGCTCGGCAGGTCTGTTGACCAGTTGTTCCAAGGCTTTGAGTTGGTTGGCAAGTTGGGTGTGGCGCTCAAGCAGTTCGCTCAACATGCTGTCTGAGGCTTGCGCTTGCGCGGGATGCTGGCTGACGTGTTGAGAGTTCAGCACCACTACATCCAGTAACTGGGAATGTTTTTCCAGTTTTTCTTGAATCTGCGCATTCGCGGCTTGCCAGTCTGCCAGACATTGTGCGGGTAGGTCGGCTGCCTGAATGGCGCTTGCCTGGCTGGCTGGCATGCCGGGTTCAGTGGTCGCTGCAACCTCATATTTTTGGGGTACTACAACTGCCGGGGCTTGCATGGCTTGATTTGTATCGGGTTCAAACGCTTTTACGGGTAGAGCTGTATCAGCTTGTTCTTTATGCCCATTCACGTCGGTAGCCGGATTAACTACCAAATCCAGATCAATTTTCAGCATGGCTGCATGCTCAGCACTGGCCTGAGGAATATCCAAGGTGAGCACCAGGTCGTCCACCGGCTGCGACACCATGGCCTGCGGTTCACTGACAGCCACCTTGTCTTCAGGCAATGCATCCAATAAAGAAGGTGTGGAAGTGTCCTGCTCAGGTGGGGAAGCGCCGCGTTTGACGGGTGCGCCACATTTACCGCAAAACTTAGCAGTCAGAGAGATAGGTTTTCCGCAAGCGCCGCAATCCATGTTGTTACCTGTGTTTTTCATTCAGACGAATAAATTCGGCACGGGGAGTATTTACCTGAGCCTGCGTGGTGTTCTTCGCAATCCCGGATCACGATTTCTTCAGCTGCCTCTTGGCTTTTGTCGGTATAAGCATCCGCGCAATAAGCCGCTTCGCCGTCAAAGCTGTATACAAATGCCTTGAAGGGTTTGTCCGGAAAGTTTTTTCTGTTGTAGCGTTCAAAAAGCTTTTTACACCTGCCAATCAGCGGCGGCCGGTAAAGCTCTGACAGGGTTTGAAAACGTCCTGGCTTTTCTTCGTCGGCCAGTTGTTCCTGTAAGTTTGATTTTTCTAACGGTTTGAACGGATCTGCCTTAGGATCATTTTGACGGCCAGCTTCATTGTGCGAAGCGCTGTGTTCTGCTAGTTGGTCATTTTCGGCATTTTGTGCTGACATTGAATCGGCAGGCTGTGCTTTTATCAACGTCTTTGAATAAAAGTACATTGGCACATTGATTGCTGTCATCAATATGGCCAATATCAGATATTTATTCAGGTTTGACATGGAATTCCGTGAAATAGTCAATATTGACTAGGGTTTGCAAGCCATTCTTGCACTACTTGGATCGACTAAACATGTCCGTACTTGAGTGATATTGTCCAAGAGTTTGCCGGTATCAATGGTGGCGTGCGCTAGAAAAAAATAAAATAATAAACAATTTATTTTATTTGACATGAATTAACGGCGTGTTTTAATGCTTTAGAATAGTTTCAATCTGATTGAATAAGGTTAAGGAAAATCATGTCTGAACAGTCCGCACCATCCAGCAGCTTGATCATCGGTGAAGGTGTAGTGTTTACTGGAACCATTAACGCACCCGGCACCGCTACTATCAACGGCACTGTCAGTGGGGAAGTCACTGTTTCAGACTTGCAAATCGGTCCCAAAGGCAATGTTGTCGGCCGAATTGAAGCTCAGGTCATTGATGTGCACGGCAATTTGTCCGACAACATTCTCTGCCACCAGCATATCTTGATTCACAAAACTGGCAGTGTCTCGGGGCAACTGGACTACGCTGACATAGAAATTGAGCGCGGTGGGCAGTTCAAAGGCAATATGGTTCAGCATGCCAACACCGCAGTAGCACCTAAATCCGGTGACCAATCTATAAAAAGATAGCTTTAATATTAATATCTGTCAGAATTTGGCATTTAAATGCAGAGAATAAAATAATCCCGATATTTTTATTTTTTTTGTGCTGATACTGTCAACCAAAGCCTTTCAAGGCTCGTTATCTACCTAAGTCAGCTAACGGACCTTTGTATGAATAAATTACTTCAGTTTCAAACAGACAACAGTGTCATAGAAATCAACCGGCGTTTTGAGTATGTTCCCTGTGAACACACGCCAATCAGAAATACTTTCGAGCGGATCCGTCTGAAACTGGCGCAAGAGGCTGAACAAAAAAGCCGTCCCGTTTCTCGTTTGTATTCTGGTTTGCGGGCCGTAAAGCCTTAATTGCTCTCCATATATCTAATCTGAATGCCCATGGCGACTATGATGCGCCATGGCACTCAAATCTACTGTTTTCAAGGCGCAGTTACAAATCGCCGACATAGACAACACTTATTACGCCGACCATGCGTTGACCATTGCCCGGCACCCCAGCGAAACCGACGAGCGCATGATGATCAGGTTGGTTGCCCTGTCCGTGAATGCCTACCAATTGCAATCTGTTTGTCATGGCGACGGCGTTTTGGCGTTCGGGGCTGGTTTATCTGATCCCGACGATCCGGACGTGTCTTTAACCGACTTCACAGGGCGCAAGCGCTTATGGATAGAAGTGGGACAGCCAGATGAAAAAGCCCTGCAACGCGCTTGCAGTAAGGCAGACAGCGTGATGGTTTATGCTTTTTCTTCCTCTGCTGAAATTTGGTGGCGTGGCATCGAAAATAAACTTCACAAACAGCACAAACTGAGGGTGGTGCGTATCCCTCATCAGGCTTCGATGGCCATGGCGGATATGGCAGAGCGCAGCATGCAATTGCAAGTCACCATTCAAGAGTCTGGTGTTACCCTCAGCTCTAACCGGGGCAGCGTGCATTTTGAACCCGCTGTTTGGATGTGAAACGCTGGCTCTTTAAACACCACTGTGTCAAAAATAAGCGGCTAGTTTCGGTACTATTCTTAAATCACCGATAGCCTAAAAATAAAAAGGAATGAAATGACAGCTTCAATGACATACGTAGCGCATGACAATGGCGGTGCGCCTGAAGTGATGCATACCGCCCAAACCGGTCAACCCCATGCTGCGGCAGGCGAAGTGCTGATCAAAGTGGCTTATGCCGGTGTCAACCGTCCAGATTGCCTACAACGAAGCGGACGTTATCCGCCCCCGCCCAATGCTTCTCCCATTCTGGGCTTGGAAGCTTCCGGCCACGTGGTTGAAGTAGGTGAAGGCGTGACACGCTGGCGGGTGGGGGATGCCGTGTGTGGCTTGGCCAATGGCGGAGCTTATGCGGAATATGTGTCGATTCCTCAAGGGCAAGTGTTACCGGTACCTAAAGGTTTGACCTTGCTACAGGCCGCCGCTTTGCCTGAAAACTATTTCACCGTGTGGACCAATGTGTTCCAGCGCGGGGGGTTAAAGGCGGGAGAAACTTTCTTGGTTCATGGCGGATCTTCAGGTATAGGCTTGACCGCTATTCAACTGGCCAAGGCCTTTGGCGCACGCGTTTTTTGCACTGTAGGAAATGATGACAAGGCCGCAGCCTGCGTGAAAGCAGGCGCTGATGTGGCGATCAATTACCGCACCCAGGATTACGTGCAGGAAGTGCTGAATGCGACAGCAAAGCAAGGCGTGAACATGATTTTGGATATGGTGGGCGGCGATTACATGCAACGCAACCTGACATCCTTGGCTGTTGATGGTCGTTTGGTGCAAATTGCCTTTTTACAACCTTCCAAAACCGAAGTGGACTGGATCAGTTTGATGGTCAAGCGGTTGACCTTCACAGGATCGACCTTGCGTCCTCGCTCCGCCGCAGACAAAGCACAGATGGCAGCAGAGTTAGAGCAGCACGTGTGGCCCTTGTTAACGCAAGGAAAATGTTTGCCCGTGATACATCATGTGTTTGATCTTGACGATGTGGTTCAAGCCCATGCACTCATGGAATCGTCGGTCCACATTGGCAAAATCATGTTGAAAGTTGCTGGAGAGTGACCGGTGAACATGGCTGCCATACAACTGTCCCACTTAAGTCATGCCTGGCCGGGGCAGGCAGCTTTGTTTGAGATTGAGCACTTGAGTGTTGAGCAAGGCCAACACCTTTTCATCCAAGGCCCGAGTGGTTGCGGTAAAAGCACTTTGTTGTCATTGCTGGCCGGGGTACAGGCTGTGCAAACCGGCAGTTGTTGTGTGCTTGGACATGAACTGGCTGGCATGTCGGCGGTTGAACGTGACCGTTTGCGCGGTGAGCGCATGGGTGTGATTTTTCAACAGTTCAATTTGCTGGCCTATCTGGATGTGCAGGCCAATGTCTTGCTGCCCACCAAATTGTTTCCCAGCCGGGCAAAAGCTGCGACGCTCAACTGGGACAGCCCGCTCACGCAAGCCAAGGCGCTGGCAAATCAGTTGGGCTTAAGAGAAACATTGTGGCGACAGCCAGTCAATCAATTGTCGGTCGGTCAACAGCAACGGGTGGCGGCAGTGCGGGCTTTGATGGGTGCGCCGGAGTTGGTGATTGCGGACGAGCCCACTTCTGCACTTGACGATGCCATGCAACTTGAATTTCTGGATTTGTTGTTGCACACCGCAGAAACTCAACATACCAGCGTCATCATGGTCAGCCACAACGCGCGTTTGGCTAGCCGATTTGATCAAGTGTTCGAAATGCACGCCGGAGGTGTGGCATGAGTCTTTGGTTGTCTTTGGCCTGGCACAGCGCCTGGTCACGCCGTTTTGCACTTGCGCTGGTGGCAGTGTCTGTCAGCGTGTCTGTGTTGATTTTGCTGGGCGTACAGCAGTTGCGTGAAGATGCCAGGCGCAGTTTTTCCAATGCCTTAAGCGGAGTAGATTTGATCGTCGGACCCCGAGGCAGTGCCACCGAATTGATGCTCTACAGCGTGTTTCAAATTGGACGCCCCTCCCGAAATATGGGTTTTAACAGTTTCTTAGACATCAGCCGTATGCCGCAGGTGCGTTGGGCTGTGCCGATTCAACTTGGCGACTCCTACAAAGGTCACCCGGTGTTGGGCACCACGCCTACCTTGTTTGCTGAATTCAAAAGCCAAGGCAAGGGCTTGCAGTGGGCTCAAGGCGGGGCTTTCGGCAACCCTATGGACAACCCGCAGGCCATGAACGAAGTGGTATTAGGTGCGGAGGTGGCTCGCCGCTTTGGTCACCAAGTCGGTGATTCACTGGTGCTCACCCACGGCGCAGGCGGTGGACCGGAAGACACAGACCATGACGACCACCCGCTGACCATCGTTGGCATTTTGGCCGCCACGGGTGCACCGATTGACCGCAGTGTGCTGGTTCCCTTAGAGGGGTTTGAGTCCATGCACCAAGGCTGGGGCATGGGTATTTCCCCAAAATCATTGAAGTCTGCTGCGGCGGCTTTGCCGCAAACCTCAGAGGCCAAGGAACTGCAACCTATCAGTGTCACTGCTGTCTGGGTTGGGTTGCATAACCGCGCCGATGTATTTTCTGTGCGTCGCAAGATTGAAAGCTTTAACCGTGAACCGCTGATGGCAGTGTTGCCTGGCGTGGCTTTGGATGAGCTGTGGCAGGTCGTCAAAGTGGTGGAAAACAGCCTGGTGCTGATAGGCGCGCTGGTGGTAGTCAGCGCCATGCTGAGTGTGGCTGCGGTGTTGTTGGTGGCAATGTCCGGGAGACGCAAGGAGTTGGCCGTACTCAGAGCCATGGGTGCAGCTCCAGTCGCATTGCTGGGTTTTGTGCTGCTTGAATCCGTCTTAGTCTGTCTGCTGGGTATAGTCGCGGGCTTTGCTGCGTGCCAAATGCTGATGTGGAGCGCTCAGGACGCACTGCGTACCGGGTTTGGCATCATGGTGCAGCCGGGTTGGCCATCTACAGACAGCCTGCTGGCTTTGGCCGCTTTGCTTGGCGTGTCAGTGCTAGCCAGTTTGCTGCCGGCCTGGCGTGCTTACCGTTTATCGCTGATGGATGGTCTTCATCCCCCGGCTGTTTGAATTTGGAGTTTGTTATGTCTGTATTTTCAAGAGCGCTGACTCGCCGTGACGCGCTGCTGCTCATGGGTGGTATGACCGTGGTTGGCACAGTCGTCGCACAGACTGAGGGTTACAAAACCATAGATTGGAATGATTTGATGCCAGATGCCTGGGTCAAGGAAATGACCAAGGACATGGCTGCTGTCAGCAAATTGTCTTATTTGCAGGATTCCAGCGACGAGGCCACCAAAGCCATGAACGCTGTTCGCAAAAAACTGGATGAAGCGCCGATAGTGAAATCTCAATTGAATAAAAAAGTGCGCATACCTGGCTATGCAGTGCCACTAGATGCTGAAAGGTCTGATAAAAGAGAGTTCCTACTGGTACCTTATTTTGGCGCTTGCATACACACGCCGCCGCCGCCTGCCAATCAAATTGTGCTGGTACGCCCAACCGCGCAAAGCAAAATCAAGAAAATGCCTGAAGCCATGGATGTGCTGTGGGTGGAAGGTGAATTGAAAGAAGGGCGCGTCAGCACATCCCAAGGCGTGAGCGGTTATTTGCTGGAAGCTGTCAGTATTGCGCC
>CANNRV010000042.1 GCA_947508145.1 Comamonadaceae bacterium | reverse complement strand
GCGCGCTGACTCTCAGGCATTCAACTACCCTGCCTGTGGCAAAGGCTTGACTGCGACTGGGATATGCTTTGCCAGTGAGCCCGGAAACACCCCACTTACCCCGCCGTATCGCGCATCTGGACATGGATGCGTTTTACGCGTCGGTCGAGTTGCTGCGTTACCCGCAACTCAAAGGTTTGCCGGTGGTCATAGGCGGCGGCAGACGGCGTGAAGACGATTTGCTGGCCCGCATGCGGCTGGCACAACCCGAGCGCGAATGGACCGCACACGACTTGGCCGATATTCCTGTCGACATGTTTCCGCGCCTCAACAGCTACACCGGGCGCGGTGTGATCACCACAGCCACCTACGCAGCCCGCGCCTTCGGTGTCGGCTCGGCCATGGGGGTGATGAAAGCCGCGCAGCTGTGCCCGCAAGCCATTTTGTTGCCGGTGGACTTTGAGCAATACCGCCACTATTCGCGCCGCTTCAAAGAGATTGTTCGGGACATTGCACCCGTGGTGGAAGACCGGGGCGTGGATGAAATTTATATCGACTTCACCAACGTGCCCGGCGGCCAGCGCGAAGGCGGACGCGTGTTGGCACGCTTGATTCAAAAATCCATTACCGATGACACCGGCCTGACCTGCTCTATCGGCGTGGCACCGAACAAACTGCTGGCCAAAATGGCGAGTGAGTTGAACAAGCCCAACGGCATCTCCATATTGCAGCCGGAAGATTTGACAGAAAAAATTTGGCCGCTGGCTTGCAGAAAAATCAACGGTATCGGACCTAAAGCAGACGCCAAATTGCAAGCACAAGGCATACACACCATTGGTGAATTGGCCGCGCGTGAACGAAGCTGGTTGATGGCGAATTTCGGCCCGTCCTATGGCGCGTGGTTGCATGATGCAGCGCACGGCACCGACACGCGAGACGTGGTCACCGAGTCTGAACCGGTGTCCATGAGCCGCGAAACCACGTTTGAAAAAGATTTGCATGTGCTGCACGACAAGCAATCGCTGGGTGAGATCTTCACCCGCTTATGCCAGCAAGTGGCGGCTGATTTGCAACGCAAAGGCTATGTCGGCAAAACCATAGGTATCAAAATTCGTTTTGACAATTTCCAAAGCGCGACACGCGACAGCACACTGGGCTTTTACACTTCGGATGCCAAAGCCATTCGGCAAGCAGCGGGTATGTGTTTGAAGCGCATAGACTTCAAGCGCCGCATTCGCTTGCTGGGTGTGCGTGTGGGTTCGCTGGTCAAAGCTGACTCAGATCAAGCCCTGCACCCGGTGCCCCTCAAAGTTTTACCCTCTGTACTCACCGCCAAAGAAGCGGCTCCATTGAAAGACCTACGCCATGAACAAGCTGACCTGTTTTGAACTGAGCATTGACAAACACATTGCGCATTTGGTGATGAACCGACCGGATCGCTTGAATGCGCTTGATATGACGGTATGGCGTGAACTCGATGAGGTGTTGCAACAGCTGCACCAAGGCAACCAAGCCCGCGCTTTGGTGATCAGCAGCACAGGCAAGCATTTCAGCGCGGGCATGTCGCTGGACGCATTCGGCGGCTCGGTCAGCATGGACGACCAAAGCGCCGAAGGGCGTGCCGCCATCTTCGACATGCTGGGCGGTTTGCAATCCACATTCACACGCTTAGAAACATTGCGCATACCGGTGATCGTCGCCATCCAAGGCGGATGCATAGGCGGCGCGGTCGACATGGTGACCGCCGCGTGTTTGCGTTACGCCAGTGCAGACGCCTTTTTTTGCATTCAAGAAATCAATATCGGCATGGTGGCCGATGTCGGCACCTTGCAGCGTTTGCCCAAACTCATGCCCATGGCGGTGGTGAAAGAGTTGGCTTACACAGGACGCAGATTGCCAGCCGACAAAGCCTTGCAATACGGTTTGGTGAATGAGGTGTTGCCGGATGCCGCAGCCGCATTAAAGGCCGCCATGCAGGCTGCCGCTGAAATAGCAGCCAAGCCGCCCATAGCCATCTGGGGCACCAAGCAGGCACTGAACTATGCACGCGACCACAGCGTCGACGATGCGCTCAAGCAAATGGGCTGGTTGCAAAGTGGCATCTGGAGCAACGCCCATGTGAAAGAAGCCATCACAGCGTTTCAACACAAACAGGCGGCGAGTTTTCCTGAACTCTCGCCCTTGAAATCTTTCAAAGACGTAGCTTGAGTTTTATTGCCTGGCCGTGCGAATTTGCGGCGGCATGGCCTGCGGGTGGCTGCTGCGCCAGGGGTTGATGTCCACGCCGCCGCGCCGGGTGTAACGCGCTTGCACACTCAGTTTGGTGGGTTTGCAGCGCGACATGATGTCCATGTAAATACGCTCGACACAATGTTCATGGAATTCATTGTGGTTGCGAAAACTCACGATGTATTGCAATAAACCGGCCTGGTCAATTTGTGCGCCGCTGTAGCTGATGCTGACGCTCCCCCAATCGGGTTGGCCTGTGACCAAACAATTGCTTTTCAGCAAATGGCTGGTCAATATTTCTGTGACGGGTTTTTCATCAAATACCGCTGTCAATAACTCAGGCGCCGGCTGGTAATGCGTGCAATCCAAATCCAGGCGATCCAGGTTCACGCCCGGCATTTCTATGATTTTTTCAACACCGAATTGCTCGGGTGTGAGCAACTGCACACCGACCGCTGCTTGCACTGCGCCACCATGCCAAATGGCCGCGCTCAGGTCTTTTTGTAACACCGACTTCACTTCGTCAATCGACGCAAAGCGCGTGTTGTTCAAACTGTTCAAGTACAGCTTGAGCGATTTGCTCTCGACCAAATGCGTGCTTTCGCAAGGAACAATCAAGCGGCCCA
This sequence comes from Comamonadaceae bacterium, assembly GCA_947508145.1. Lineage (GTDB taxonomy): Bacteria > Pseudomonadota > Gammaproteobacteria > Burkholderiales > Burkholderiaceae_C > Limnohabitans. Next base: position 9,812 of record CANNRV010000042.1, on the reverse strand, counting down.
TGGCCACCTGCGGTTTGCCGCGCTGATTCAACCAACTGAGCTCATAGGCCGTCCAGACATCAGCGCCTAAAAACACAGGACCACCCGTGATGCCAATTTCTGCGCGTTGCGCTGCGCGTGCCAGCGGGTACAGCAAAGACGCATCGTATTGGTCGGCATAGCCAACGGTTTTGCCAAGCAAAGATTGATCAGGTGAATTCATAACGGTGTGTGGGCTTGTAAAAACGGCATCAGTCTGTTGACCAATTGGCTGACCGCGTCCGGCGGGAAGTCGTGTCCCATGCCTTCGATGCCAAACAATTTGGCACCGGGTATGCGCGCGGCAGTGTCTTGTGCGCACGCATACGGAATCAAGGGATCGGCCATACCGTGAATCACCAAACTTGGGGCGGTTATACGAGGCAGCAGTTTCCAGCGCTCCCGGTCCGCCATGGCCGCCAGCATCTGCCTGTAACTGCCCATGGGACGGTTGCTGCGCTTGAGCGAGTCATCAACCAATTGTTCTTGCGCACCATAGGGATGTACAAAGCCCGGGCCTGCCAAGGCTTTGACAAAACGCAGGGCTTGCGCACGCGCAGCCGGGCTGCCGGGTTTGGCGGGCGGTGTCATCAACACCCGGCGCATGGCAGGGGTCGGGCCGGGTAAGCCTTTGGCACCGCTGGTGCTCATGATGCTGGTCAAACTCAGCACACGCTCTGGCGCGTTCACGCACAAACGCTGGGCGATCATGCCGCCCATGCTCACACCCACCACATGCGCTTGCTGCAATTGCAAATGGTCCATCACACCCAAGGCGTCGCGCGTCATGTCCTGGATGCTGTAAGGCAAATGAACTGGCAGACCGAGTTTTTGCGACAGCATGAACCACAACATATTCGGTGCGCCCAAGTGGTCCATGGATTCAGACAAACCGTTGTCCCGGTTGTCAAAACGTATCACCCGGTAACCGCCTTGGTGCAATGCCTTGAGCATGGCATCCGGCCAAACAATGAGTTGCATGGACATGCCTGCAATCAACAATACCGCCGGGCGGTCACGTTCACCGGTGTCTTCCACTTCGAGCCGCAGGTTGTTGACGTAGATTTGCATGTGGGGGTCAATCTGCCAAACGGCGACGAAATACCAGCATGTCAGGCTCTGACACATCGGGCGCGAATGCATAGCCTTCCAGATTGAACCCCTGCAAAGCGGCTGGTGTTTTGAGCTGGTGTTGAATCGCAAACCGCGCCATCAGGCCTCGCGCACGTTTGGCAAAAAAACTGATGATCTTGTATTGACCGTTCTTAAAGTCTTGAAACACGCATTCGATCACGCGGGCTTGCAAGGCTTTGCGGTCCACCGCTTTGAAATACTCTTGCGAAGCCAGGTTGACGATCACCGGTTCTTTCTCGGCTGCCAATTGCGTGTTCAGGTAATCCGCGATTTGTGAACCCCAAAATTGGTAGAGGTTATTGCTTTTGCCGTGCTTGAGCGAGGTGCCCATCTCCAGCCTGTAGGCTTGCATCAGGTCTAAGGGTCGCAGCACGCCATACAAACCACTCAAAATGGCCACGTGCTGTTGCGCCCATTGCAACTCTTTGGGCTTGAGGGTTTTGGCATCCAGCCCTTCGTACACATCGCCATTGAATGCCAGCACGGCTGGTCGGGCATTGTCATCGGTGAATTGCGGTGTCCACGCCTTGTAGCGGTCCACATTGAGTTTGGCCAAGGCCTCGCTCAAATCCATCAACTCGGCAATTTGCTTGGGCGACTTTTTTTTCAGCGTGGTGATCAGTGCGCTGGATTGCGCCACAAACTGAGGCTGCGAAGCAGTGACGGCGGGTAATGCAGACTCGTAGTCAAGCGATTTAGCGGGTGAGAGTAGGAACAACATGCGTTGATTATTTCAAATCGCCAGCCAGCGATGCCAAGGTCTCGGGCGGGATCTGTGTGTGTGCCGGGTAATGCGTGTGGTCACAACCCAGTTTCACAGCGGCACCGGCTTGAATCGCCGCCTTGGCAGAGGCATCCCATTCGAAGCGCAGAAAGTGCACCGCCGAGGTTTTTTCATGCTTGTCGCGCTCCAGGTCTTCATTTGCCATCGCATACACACGCGCATGGCCTTCGACTTCCAAGAACATGCGGTCTTCCACACCCTTTAACCGAACCAACTCGCGTTTGCGTTCGTTCACGTCCGGGTATTCAATCAGCATGGTGGCTTTCCAGTTGCTGCCATCGGGCAGCAGCAAGGCATAAGCATTGATCTCTTGCTGTATGCCTTCTTCTTCAAAGATTTTTTCAATCCGCAGTATTTCTTGTATTTGGTAGCGTAGGGTTAATTCGCTTTCAAACTGAACGCTGATGTGATCGCCCAAATACACCGTGCGCAGTTTGCGATGCGCCAGCACCTCGGTCTTGTGCGTTTTGCGGAATTTGCTGTAGGCCTCCAGGCTCATCAAACTGTCAGCGGTGATGTGTCCTGTGATGTGCATCATGTCTCTTTCTCTTTACGCTTAGCCAAGACAATGTGCTGCGTTACACGCCAACCTGTGATCAATCGACCAACTCAGCCAAGGCCTTGGCGTAGCGGTTGGCGTGTGAGCGTTCGGCCTTGGCCAAAGTTTCAAACCAGTCGGCGATGTCGTCATGGCCTTCTTCGCGCGCGGTTTTGGCCATGCCGGGGTACATATCGGTGTACTCGTGGGTTTCACCGGCCACAGCGGCTTTGAGGTTGTCGCGGGTCGCGCCAATCGGCAAACCGGTGGTCGGGTCACCACATTGCTCCAGCCACTCAAGGTGTCCGTGGGCATGGCCGGTTTCGCCTTCAGCGGTAGAACGGAACAAGGCCGCCACATCGTTTTGGCCTTCCATGTCTGCTTTGTTCGCGAAATACAGGTAGCGCCGGTTGGCCTGTGACTCGCCGGCAAAGGCGGCTTTCAGGTTCTCTTCCGTCTTAGAACCTTTGAGAGCTGACATGAGGGAACTCCTGTGGTTGATGAAATAGCTTTAACAATGCGGGTCAACATCGCTTAGAAGCTTAACTGATCAGCTGGTGTGTCAATGGCTGGTTCAGTGCTGCAAGGCTTGAGGCTTGCCATTCCTCCGTTAAACTGAATTCCAACCGGAGAACGACGATTATGGTTGACATTCAAACGCTGCCGCCGCCCGCCAAAGTTTTGCAACTGCACCATTACGCCTACCGCGCCAAAGATGCAGAAGAGACACGGCATTTTTATGAAGACATTCTGGGTTTACCGCTCTACCACTGGATTCAAAACGACCGTGTGCCCAGCACCGGTGAATACTGTCCTTACACGCATTTCTTTTTCCGTTTGCAAGACGGATCGTTCATCGCGTTTTTTGACCTAGGCGACGATACCGCTGCGTTGCCATCACCGAACACGCCTGCCTGGGTGAACCACATTGCTTTCAGCGTAGAAAGCATTCAAGCGCTGGAGGACAGCAAAACCAGGCTGCAAGCGCATGGCATTGAGGTCTTGGGCATCACCGACCACCGCATTTTCAAAAGCATTTATTTTTTCGATCCCAACGGCATTCGATTGGAACTGAGCGCACAAGTGGCTCCTGCTGAACAAATGCAGCGCGAAAGCCTGGATGTGCGCGCACAACTGGATGCCTGGACACAACAAAAACGAGAGCGCAATCAGCAACGTGGCTAAATCCAAACCTACCCCGGCTTACGCCCTCCCTGAATACGCTTTTGTCGCTCCCTCTGAAATACAAAGTGGCGAGGTTCAACACCATGCGGTCGTGATTGTGGGTGCGGGTTTAAGCGGTTTAACCCTGGCCTGCAAACTCGCTCAATTGGGCATCGCCGCCGTGCTGCTGGACGAGGACAACACTGTTGGTGTCAAAGGCGCATCGTCACGCGGCATTTGCTACACCCAGCAATCTTTGGAAATATTTGCGCGCTTAGGTATTTACGAACGCATCGCTGCCAAGGGCGTGGCCTGGCAAGTCGGTCGCACCTTTGCTGGCGACGACGAAGTGTTTTCATTTGATTTGCGTGAACGCAGCCAGTTTTCAGCCAGTTGCCAACCGCCGTTCATCAACATCCAGCAGTTTTACATAGAGATGTTTTTGGTAGACCGCATACTGGAGCTGAACAAAGTAAAGCCCTTGATAGACCTGCGCTGGTGCAACAAAGTGATTGGCTTTTCGCAAAACACAGAACAAGCCACGCTGGATATACAGACCCCGGCGGGCAACTACCGCATGACCGCCAGCCATGTGATTGATGCCACCGGCTCACACACGCCGTTTCACGATTGGGTGGGTGCGACCATGGACAGCAAACGCGGCGATGACCGCTGGTGCATTGCCGATGTGCGCTTCACACACACACCGCCCGCCGAACGCCACACCTGGATTGAGGCCCCGTTCAACGACAACCGCGCAGTCTGGCAACACCTGATGGGCGACGATGTCTGGCGCATCGACTACCAGATGGCACCTGATGCAGACCCGGCCTATGTCAGCCGCGAAGACGTGGTGCGCGAACGACTGGCCAAACAATTCGGCAGCGATGTGCAGTGCGAGATAGTCTGGGTCGGGCCTTATGCCTACAAATCCCAATGCCTGCACCAGTTGCAACATGGTCGTGTGTTTTTCATAGGCGACACGGCCAAAGTGGTCAGCCCCTTCGGTGCGCGCGGCGGCAACACCGGCATTGCCGATGCCGACAACCTGGCCTGGAAATTGGCCGCTGTGTTGCGCGGCCATGCAACACCCGCGCTGCTGCACAGCTACAACCAGGAACGTTTACAAGCCGCTCAACGCAATGTGCAAGTGACCAACCGCACTGCGCGTTATTTGCGCGCGCCGCAAGGCATGGAACGCACGTTTCGCAATGCCACCATTTCACTGGCGAAAACACATGCCTTCGCCCGGGGCTTGATCAACACGGGTCGCATGGCCGAAGCCAATCACTACCTGTTCTCTGATGTGTGTCACAGCGATGCAGGCTCCATGGTGCAAAACGCGTCCCTGCTTTTCAACCGCCACCAAAGCGGTTCACTCGCTGAGCTGCTGCAATGGGCGAATGGGCGTTTGCTGTTGTTGGTGTTTGGCGCACTCGGTCGAAAAGAGATTGCCAAATTGCAATCGCTCAGCGCAGCTGCTGGTGTGAGCGTGGTGCAAGTGACGCACACCAAGCCCGGCCAAGTGAAAGAACATGTGATGGACCCGGACAAAACCCTCAGACGCGCATGCCGCGCCGACAAAGCACAATGGGCTTTGTTACGCCCGGATGCCTATTTAGCAGCCAAAGGCAAAGCCGTCAACGGTCAACTGGTCAAGGCCATGGCAGACGCATTGGCACTGCATTGAATCAACACAAGGACATCGCATGAGCGCACATTTGAAAATCGATTTTGTCTCTGATGTGGCCTGCCCGTGGTGCGCAGTGGGGCTGGGTGCGCTTGAACAAGCCTTGCAAGAACTGCAACCTGAGATCACCGCTGAAATCCATTTCCAGCCGTTTGAACTCAATCCCAACATGGCGCCGGGCGGTGAAGACCTGGTTGAACACTTGGGTAAGAAATACGGCTCCACCGCTGAACAACAGTCGCAGATGTACCAAAACATCAAAGCACGCGGCGCTGAGGTTGGGTTTGCGTTTCACCCCACCGGGCGCGGTCGCATCTTCAACACCTTTGATGCACACAGACTGCTGCATTGGGCAGAAGTGACTGCTGGCGCAGACGCACAACACCGTTTGAAAAAAGCATTGCTCAATGCCTACCAGGGGCGCGGTGAAGTGATTGATTCACACGAGGTGTTGTTGGGTGTGGTGCAAGCCGAACACTTAGACGTGGCTGCGGCTCGCGCGGTTTTGGCAAGCGACACCTATGCACAAGAGGTGCGGGCCAAGGAAAACTTTTATACCAGCGCAGGCATTCATTCGGTGCCCGCCGTCATCATCAATGACCGCCATCTGATTTCAGGCGGCCAGCCTGCGCAAGTGTTTGCGCAGGCTTTGCGTGAAATTGCCGCCGAGGCTTCAGAGACCTAAGCCGCTGTCTTGATGGGCACAGTCACTTGTGATTGCCGCTCCCAGGCTTGTCTTGCAGTGACCACCGCATTGGCCACCGACACGGCAGTGGCTGCTGACAGCGTCCAACCCAAGTGCCCGTGGCCTGTGTTGTAGAACACATTCGGCGCTTTGCCCGGCCCTACTTTGGGCAGCATATTGGGCATCATCGGGCGCAAACCTGCCCATGGGGTGTATTGGCGTGTGCTGATGCCGGGAAAGCATTGCGCCACCCAATCCACCAAAGGCTGAATCCGGTCAGCACGTATGTCTTTGTTAAAGCCGTTGAACTCTGCGGTACCGGCGACTCTGAAACGGTCCAAGCCCAATCGGCTGGTGACCAGTTTGGTGGCATCGTCTAGCAAACTCACTTGCGGCGCACCTGCCTGGCTGTGTACATCGTCTAAATGCACGGTGATGGAATAACCTTTGACCGGATACACATTGACCCGGTCGCCGAGTTGCGCCGCCAATTCCCGACTGCTGGTGCCACAACAAATCACCACGGCATCCGCTGTGTACTGAACTGATTCCGATGCTTTCTCATAGACCATGTGCACCCGCTCGCCGGTGGTGTTGATGCGGGTCACTTCGCTGTCGTAAACAGTGGTCACGCCCAAACGTTGCAGCGCCTGCGACAAACCGAAGGTGAATTTATGGATGTCTCCAGTGCTGTCGCTTTCAGTGAAAAAGCCGCCGTAAAAAGAGCCGTGCAAGGTCGGTTCAATCTGGCGCATGTCTTGCGGTGTGACAGCGCGTCGTTCTAAGCCGCCTCGTTTCAATAAGTCGCTGACTTTGGCCGCGTGTTTGTAACTGGCCTGGTCACGGTAAATATGCAAAATACCTTCGCGCTTCAAATCAAAATCAATTGCTTCTTGTTGTGCCCATGAAAATAAATATTCGCGAGCGGCAATGGCCAACTGGGCGGTGTAAATGGTGTTGGCTTCATAGTGGGGCAGCTGTGCAACAAACTCGGCCAACCAAGACCATTGGTGCCAACTGGCTTTGGGGTGGAATAGAAGGGGTGCATCGCGGCGCAGCATCCACTTCATGCCTTTGACCAATGTGGACCAGTGGTTCCAGACCTCGGCGTTAGAAGCAGAGAGTTGGCCGCCATTGGCATAGGATGTTTCCATGCCCGCGTAGCGGTGACGTTCAAACAGAGTGACGGAGAAACCTTGTTGGGCCAAGGCATAAGCCGTGGTGACACCAGTGATGCCACCACCTATGACAGCGATGTGTTTCATGAAATTAACCTCAATCAGTCCGTGAAAGGGAGACACACAGCACCTTGCTGCGCGACACCCCCTCTGTGCTGGACCTGAGAGATTCACACACCGCGCTGGGGCGATGGCTTGCTCCTTCGGTGTGCAGATTGACCATCTTCTGCAACTCTTCAGAGATTGAAGACGTCACCGGTCCTGGGGCCTGAGAGATTCCGGGGCGGTTGCTCCTTCGGCGGTGTTGCTTGACACACTCTCCCGGTGACATTTGTCCAAAGTATAGCCCGATGCACCGCCCTGAAACCCACGATGGAATGACTGATTTGCCAAGCTCTGGATTGCCACACCCGGGCTCAGAGCCGCTCGCTAAAATGAATTTTTCTTTCCCACAGATCCCGAACCGGTGCTTGACCGGTTTGTAACTTTGAACCCCCTATGACCAGCCCCAGCGCACAACCCGGCTTAGACAGCCTGTCCAAATCTTTTGAACCCGCTGCACTTGAAGCCCATTGGGGGCCTGAATGGGAAAAACGCGGCTACGGCGTGGCCGGCTTCCGTGGCACAGGCGCACCCGCAGCAGATCAGCCTTCGTTTGCGATTCAACTGCCGCCACCGAACGTGACCGGCACCTTGCACATGGGCCATGCGTTCAACCAGACCATCATGGACAGCCTGACGCGCTACCACCGCATGCTGGGCCACAACACCGCTTGGATACCCGGCACCGACCACGCAGGCATTGCCACACAAATCGTGGTCGAGCGCCAATTGCAAGGCCAAGGCATCAGCCGCCATGACATGGGCCCCACACCGGCCGAAGCGCGTAAAAATTTCATCGCCAAAGTATGGGAATGGAAAGAGCAATCAGGCAACACCATCACGCAGCAAATGCGCCGCATGGGCGACAGCGTGGACTGGAGCCGCGAATACTTCACCATGGACGACAAGCTCTCGCCAGTGGTGACCGAAACCTTTGTCCGTTTGTATGAACAGGGTTTGATTTACAGAGGCAAACGTTTGGTCAACTGGGACCCGGTGTTGATGAGTGCGGTGTCCGACCTTGAGGTGGAAGCTACCGAATCCGAAGGCAAGATGCATTACATCTGTTATCCGTTTGCCGACGGCCCGCAAACCATTGACGGCCAGTTGCAAAAAGGCATGACGATTGCCACCACCCGGCCTGAAACCATGATGGCTGACGGCGCATTGGCGGTTCACCCTGAAGATGAACGCTACAAACACTTGGTTGGCAAGATGGTGGACCTGCCTTTGTGCAACCGGCAAATTCCCATCATCGCCGACGATTTTGTAGACCGTGAATTTGGCTCGGGTTGCGTGAAGATCACCGGGGCGCACGACTTCAATGACTACGCTTGTGCACAACGCCACGGCTTAGCACTGATCACCATCTTCACCTTGGATGCCAAGGTCAACGAGAACGGACCTGCGCCCTACCAAGGCATGGACCGATTCGAAGCACGCAAAGCAGTGAACCGCGATTTGGACGCAATGGGTTTGATGCTGGAAATCAAACCGCACAAGATGATGCTGCCGATATGCGCCCGCACCGGCCAAATTGTTGAACCCATGTTGACCGACCAATGGTTTGTCGCCATGAACAAGGTCAGTGACAAAGACCCCACTGGCAAAAGCATTGCGCAAAAAGCCATTGATGCGGTGCATTCGGGTGAAGTGAAGTTTGTGCCTGAAAACTGGGTGAACACCTACAACCAGTGGATGAACAACATCACCGATTGGTGTATTTCTCGTCAACTGTGGTGGGGCCATCAAATACCGGCTTGGTACGACGAAGACGGTAAGGTGTACGTGGCACGCAATGAGGCCGAGGCACAAGCCCAAGCGCCCGGCAAAACGCTCAAGCGCGACGAAGACGTGCTCGACACTTGGTATTCATCTGCGCTGGTGCCGTTCAGCACCATGGACTGGCTGAATATGGGTGGACGTGATGGACAACTCAAAGACATAGACCTGTACCTACCATCCAGCGTATTGGTCACCGGCTACGACATCATCTTCTTCTGGGTCGCCCGCATGATCATGATGACCACGCATTTCACCGGGCGCGTGCCATTCAAACATGTGTACATCCACGGCTTGGTGCGCGACGCGCAAGGCAAAAAGATGAGCAAGTCTGAAGGCAACGTGCTGGACCCGGTCGATTTGATTGACGGCATCGCACTGGCCCCTTTACTGGACAAACGCAGCCAAGGTTTGCGCAAACCCGAAACCGCGCCGCAAGTGCGCAAGAACACGCAAAAAGAATTTCCTGAAGGTATTCCTGCGTATGGTGCAGACGCTTTGCGATTCACTTTCGCGGCCTTGGCTTCTCTGGGGCGCAGCATCAACTTCGACAGCAAGCGTTGCGAAGGCTATCGCAACTTCTGCAACAAATTGTGGAACGCGACCCGCTTTGTGTTGATGAATTGCGAAGGCCAAGACTGCGGTTTGATGGACCACACCAAGGCCGATTGCCAGCCCGGCGGTAAAGCGCATGGTTATATGCATTTCAGTCAGGCCGACCGCTGGATCAGTTCACT
>CANNRV010000041.1 GCA_947508145.1 Comamonadaceae bacterium | reverse complement strand
GCCCTGGTCACGCACGACAGAGATTACTCGCGCGTCCAGGGCCTGTCTGTGTTGATGGGCGAATGGCCCGTCTAAATCTTGCGGCTATCAGTTCTTTTGCAGAGTGGCAAGAAAACTGATGATGGACTTGATTTCTTCGTCAGGAAGAATGCCACCCCAGGTGGGCATGCCCAAGTCGGGGCGGCCTTTGGTGATGGTGGTGTAGGCCACATCTTTCCATTCTTCTTTGTAGCGGATGCTGAGTTTGCGCAGGTCACGCTCGGACACCGGGCTGGCACCGTTTGCGCCATGGCAGTGTGAGCATTTGTTGTTGAAGTTGGACTTGGCTTCGGCAATGGTGTCACCACTCTCGGCCACCAGCCATTCGCGCTGCGGAGCTTTGTCGCTGACTTTGATGAAGCCGGATTTCGCAGGCGTGGCGTGGGCCAATTGCTGTGACTGTTTGCGGCTATTGACCAGCAATGGTTCTTGCGCAGGAAAACCGTATTTGATGGTCAGTTTTTGAATTTCTGGCTTGAGTTCTTCCAACACTTTGTTGATGCGATCTTTCAGCTCCGGGTTGTCTTTAGACATGGCGATGGCCACTTGACCCCCCAAGCCTTCGCCTTTGACCGGGATGACTTGCCAGCGGTTGCCAAATTGGTTTTTGTTGTCAAAGCCTGCGCTCGGTCCCCACAGCAGGGCAGAGTCAATTTCTTTTTTGTCCAAGGCTGCAAACACTTCTTCTTGGGTACGGTAAGTGCTGTAGTTGTAGCCTTCTTGTGAAGCCAGCAAAATTTGAGGAGGTGAAGCGTGCAACACACCGACCTTGCTCTTTTTCAGTTCACTCAGGTTGTTAAATTTCACACCTTGAGGCGCAACAATCGCGTAGCTCACATTGAGGAACGGGTTGCTTTTCACCAAACCTTTGACTTTGTATTCTGAGTCCGCAGGCAACGCAAAATAGGCATCGCAACCTTCCATGGTGTTGCGCAATGCACGGCGTTGGTTGAACGACAACCACCACACGTATTCAACTTTTGCTTGCAGTCGCTGACCGACCATTTCTGCCAGTTCGATGTACAAACCTTTGTCAGCACCTTCGGATTTGCTAAAGGGCAGGTTGTCCGGATCAGAGCACACCCGAAGCGTGTCAGCGGCAAAAGCGGTGGACAGGGTGAAGCTGGCAATGGCAGCCGCACTCAGCGCGCATTTGACGGTTTTTGAAAACATGGTGGTCATACACATACTCCTGAAGTTAAAGATGTTGGGCTGAATCTCAGCGCCATCAAACTGCGGTTGGTGAAGAAAAAAATTACCTGCTTGCCATTATGTGAATGCAACTGACAACTGGCTGAATCTCGAATGAAAAACTTGGTTAATTCATTTCAACAATCAGCAAATGACCGAGCAGATAGCTTGGCTTTGCAAGACTGATTCACATGGCTTTCAAAATAGTTTGTTGTTCAGATGGCTCAATATGAACTCAGAACAGTTTTTCAAACTACTTTGAAAGCAATACGAAGATTCAAGGTGCATTGCAGACAAAAAAACACCGCCCGAAGGCGGTGTTTTTCAACTCAAGACAAATCAGTCCAAAGTGAACACAAACAGTGTGCCGCCTTCAGGGCTGGCAGCAACCATTCTTTCGCCCATAGGTCCGAGGAACGCAGGGATAGATTGTGTGCGGCCTGACACGACTGCAAGGTATTGCTTGCCGTCCAATGTGTAGGTCATAGGTGCAGCAGTGATGCCTGAACCTGCGTTGAACTTCCACAGTTCTTTACCGGATTTGGCATCCAGAGCACGGAACATGCCTTTGATGTCACCAGCAAACACGAGGCCAGTAGAAGTGGTCATGGTGCCACCGTTGAAAGGCAGTTCGTCTTTGTTGAACCACACTTGTTTTTGTTTCACGGGGTCCCAAGCTTTCAAGCCACCGCCGTGACCACCAGGGCCAACTTTGCTCAAGTCAAAGTTAACGCCAAGGTAGAACTGGCCGCGTTTGTATTCTTCTTGAATGCCTTCGAGGTCCATACACAGATTGAGTGTAGGGATGTAGACCAAACCAGTTTTCGGGTTGTAGGACATGGGCATCCAGTTTTTGCCGCCGAGCAAGTTGGGGCAAATGTCTTTGGCCCATTTTTTCAGGCGAGGACGCTTTTCGTTGTTAGGTGCTTCGATAGGTGAACCTGTTTTCAGGTCAATGCCGGTGGCCCAGTTAACGCCATCAACGAATGACTTGGCTGACAGCAGTTTGCCGTTAGCGCGGTCGATCACGTAGAAGAAACCGTTACGGTTAGCTTGCATCAGAACCGGTGTGCTTTTGCCATCGATAGGCAAGTCAGCCAGAACCAATTCATTCACGCCGTCATAGTCCCATGCGTCATGCGGTGTGAACTGATAGTGCCAAACGATGTTGCCAGTGTCAGGGTTCAACGCAATCACAGAAGCTGTGTACAGGTTGGTGAATTTGCCGACGTCAGAAGAGTCGTTACCGCGAACCACTGCAGACCAAGGAGCTGGGTTGCTGGTGCCGTAGTAAACCAAGTTGAGTTTCGGATCATAAGAACCGATGAACCAAGCTGCGCCGCCGCCAGTTTTGCCGGAGTCACCTTTCCATGTGTCAGCATTTTTTTCGTTGCCGACTGGAACGGTGTGAGTGCGCCAAACTTCTTTGCCAGTCGCTTGGTCTAAAGCAACGATGGCACCACGCACGCCGTATTCACCACCACCGAAACCGGTGATGACCAAATTTTTGACGAGTGTGGGAGGTGAAGTGATAACTGAACCTTGGGTGTAATCCACCACTTTGGTTGTCCAGATTTCTTTACCTGTCTTGGCATCCAAAGATGTGACTTGTGCGTCCAAGCGGCCGAAGAAGATCTTGCCATCGTTGTATGACACACCGCGGCTGTTCACGTCACAGCAAGCGTATTGGTCAACAGCTTTAGGCATTTCAGGAGAATATTTCCAACGGACTTCACCGGTTTTTGCATTCACAGCAAAAACGTTTTTAGGACCGAAAGAAGATGTCACGTACAGAGTGTCGCCCACCAGAATGGGGGTGGACTCTTGTGAACGGTTAGAGCCGAGTTGCAAGGCCCATTTAACGTTCAATTTGTTGACGTTGGCAGGGGTGATTTGATTTGCTTGGCTGTAACGCTGATTACCAGCATCGCCGCCGTAGATTGGCCAGTTTTGGGCGCTGGCCAAAGAGGCCGCACCCAAAGTGGCAGCCAATGCGACTGACTTGATGAAAAGTTTCATGAAAAATCCTTCAGGGTTTAACTAAGGGGAACACAACTAACCCTGGGAATTTTCGTAGACTTATATAAGACCCCGCCTAGTGCTAACCCTAGTTGGGTTATGACAGAAATGTGAATTTCTCAAAACGAGACATGCTGTTTGTATGGAAGCCGTAAGAATCCAGCGAATCAGCGGTAGTCCATTAATTTCATTCGCATGATGCCGCCTTGGAAAAATTTCGCGGTAGTGGGCTCTTCTCGTTCAACCTGCACCAGTCCTACGCCCGGGCAATACCATTCACGCGACATGATGTTGGTTGGCTTATAGGCATTGATTTGATCGTTCCACAGCATCATTTCCATCTTTCCTTCCACTCTGACGCAATGCTCAAACTGACCTGCGGGTGTGGTGACAGCGGTGTCGATATCGGCGACAGTGAAGACCATGGGGACATGTTTGAATTTATCCAAATAGCGAAATTCAGAGGGCTTCTCGTTGCGGCGGCGTAAAAAATAAGGCACGGTGGTGGTGGTCCAGGTGCTGCCGACTTGCAAGACCGCTGGCAACACTGTGCGCGGTTCTTCGTCCAGGATGGCTTTCTCTTTGGTGGGCTGTTTCATGGCCACACGTTGAATGCCGTCGTCATTGCTGGTTAACCAATACTCGTGGCCATTGCTGCTGTAGCGAACCCAGGCCATAGAGCCATCGCTTAAAGCAGCGCTGCCGAGGTTGCGCATCTCAAGCGTGTAGCGCAAGGTTTTGGCATCCGGTTCGTCATACACGGTTTCAATCTGGTAAGTCCAGCGCTTACCTGAGGCCAAAGGAAACAAGGGGTTGTCTTTGACAGGTTGATCGCAAGCGACCAAGCCCAACAGGCAAGCTAACAACAAAGCGGGGATACGCAAGCTCATTTTTCGGGCACCTGTGGTGTGGGCAGGTCCATGATTTTGATTTCCTGTTCATCACTGCCTGGGTTCAACCAACTGCCACCTTTGCCATTGCCCAGTTTGGCTTCTGCGGTGCCCATTTGCGGCACGCCTTCACGGCCTTTGCGCATGCCTTCTGAAATTTGTTCATGCATGGAGCGTGTGTAGGGCAATTTGTAAGCGCGGGGTTGCAAAAAGCTTTTGCCTTCTTCAATCGGTGTCACCCACACGTAGAGTGCGCCGGGAAATTTGCCTCTGGGCTCATCGACCAAAGCGGCCAACATCACGAAGCGTTCCGGCAGTGCATCGGTACTGGGGATGCCCAACAGCGAGTGAACCGCACCAAAACCGAAAAAATAAAAACCACTGATAGCCAGAGCCAACAGGCCTTTGAGCCAATGCGGCCAGTTGGAATACACCAGTGCCAATGCCAACAGCAAGGCCACGAGTGCGAAAACGATGATGAAGGTCAGTGTCATATCAGAAGGCTTTGATTAAGGATTTGGAAATGGTGTTGACATTGTCTACCCCGCCGTCCGGTGTGACGGTGAAGCGTGCCATGGTGACTTCTTTGCCGCGTGCTTCCAGCGTCGCTTGTCCGTAGTAAACCACCTCTGCTTTGGGGTTGACTTTGATGATGGACAAAGTGGCCAGCACCGGTTGACCGGCTTTGGGGTCGCTGGCGTCAATATCTTTGGTTTCGTAATAGTGGGCATTGACCACGTATTCGCCGGGAATGATGCTGCGAATGGTGACCACTTCCTGGCGCAAGGGATTCACCACTTTGTGCCCGTTGATCATGATGGTGTTGTTCGAGTTGCCCCGGTCGTCCCGGTCCAGGTGCATCAAATCGGCTTCGCGGTTGCGAAACCACACGCTTTCACCGGACGGCCCTTGCACCCACAAATCGAGATCGTTGGGGTCCATGTCCGGCCAGGACAAGGTGATGATGAATTCGGCTTTGGCGGGAATGTCGCCGCTTTTGGTGGCCTTGGGGTTCATCGCCAGCAAAGCGATGATGAAGCAAAACACAAAGGCGATCAGCATGTTGAACAACATGTCGTAAAAAGGATCGACCTCTGGTTCGCGGGAAAAGCGGTTTTTGCGCATGGTGTGTCAATCGCTGTCAGCGACCGATGATCAACCCGTGACGTTGGGCCTGTGCCAGCAATTGATCAGCGAAACGGTCCATGCGTGTGAGTTGCAGGCCCAGCAAAATATTGCCGACCAGACCGACCATGGTGGTCAGCAAGGCCACACCCAAACCCGAGGTCAGGTTGCGCAACAGTTCTTGCGCCTGGCTCGGATCGAAGTTTTGAATTTGACCGATTTGCATGGCGAGCACGGAAAAGCCGATCACCTTGCCCAGCAAGCCCAGCTTGAGTTGCACCCCGTTCACCCACCAGGCAGTGGAATGCGGGCCATGGGTTTTTTCCATCAGCAAGTCCAGCGGTGCGCCGCTGTCTTGGGGATTGGCTGCCAATGCTGCCCAGTATTCGCCGGCCCAGCCCTGTGCTTTCATCAAGCCTTCCAGTCCGTGAGCGGCAGCTTTGTCCAATAAATCGCGTTGTTGGGCCAGTTCGCGTGAGCGAACACCGCACCACAGCGTGGCCACTGCGAATACCAAAATGATGACCAGGGTGATGCCTGTGGGGTCGGAGCTGATCAGCAAATGCCAGACACCTTTGATGCCGAGCAACCAAGTGGAGAAGACAAAGAGTCCCAGCAAAATAAGCCATTCGAACCACAAGGGCTCGACATCCCAATGCGGGTTGGCTGTTTTCAGACGTTTAAATATTGACTTCAAAACTTAACCACCTGTCAAAAATTGCCGCAGAAGTGTTTGAAAGTTTTTCAATCACTGCACAGGCGGCTTTAAAGTGGGGCGGATAATAACTTACGCTTTGCATGCGCCGCCTTCAGGGGTCATGCGTGGCAGGTTGAAGTCACAGACAGCGTGGCAAACTGAGTCGCAAGCATTTTGAACGGACACAACAATGACGAATGACAACATAGACAATCCACCCCCCCCGCAAGCAGTAACGCATGAACAGCATCAATACGACAGGATGATGGTGGTATTGCATTGGGTCTTGGCCCTGGCCTTGATCGCGCAATGGGCCTTAGGCAATTGGATGGTGGATTTGCCCAAAGAGCCGCCCGGTTACCGCGCCGGTTGGTTCAATCTGCACAAGTCGCTGGGCCTGGTGATGGGCTTGGTGATTTTGTGGCGACTGGGCTGGCGTGTGACCCATTCTGTGCCTGCGCCTGTCGCCACATCTGCGCTGTGGCAGCGCGCGGTATCCAAACTGAACCACGGACTGCTGTACCTGTGCATGCTGGCTTTGCCCATCAGCGGTTTTCTCGGCTCCAGTTTTTCTGCCTACCCGGTCAAGTTCTTTGGTGTGGCATTGCCACGTTTGTTCGAGCCGCAACCGGACATGAAGTCTATGTTGGCAGAAGTGCATGAAACAGTGGCTTTTGTCTTTGCAGCTTTGGTTGCTTTGCATTTGCTGGCCGTGGTCTGGCACGTGATGTTCAAGCGGGACGGTTTGTTAAAACGCATGATGTGGGGCAGTTAGATTGCCATTGAAGGTTCTATTTCTTCACCAAAATTTTCCCGGTCAGTTCAAACACCTGGCTCCTGCATTGGCCGCGCTCGGGCATGAGGTTCATGCCTTGCTCTTGTCCAACAAACCAGGCATGCTGTGGCAAGGGGTGAAGGTTCACACGTATTTCCCTCGCCGCAGCAGCACCACGGGCATACACCCCTGGATCATTGATATGGAGGCCAAAGTCATTCGCGGTGAAGCGGTGCTGCATTGGGCTACTCAATTCAAGCAACAAGGGTTTCATCCGGATGTGGTGATCGCCCATCCCTCCTGGGGCGAGAGTTTGTTTGTCAAACAAGTCTGGCCAAACACCCGCTTGGGTTTGTTTTATGAAATGCTCTACCAATCCGAAGGTCAGGATGTGCATTTCGATCCCGAGTTCTCCAAGCCTGAAATCAGCCCTGGCAGTCGCTTGATGATCAAAAACGCGATGGCTTTTCTTCAGCACCAAGTGGTGGATGCGGCGATTTCTCCCACGCATTGGCAGGCGCAGACCTATGACCCGTATATGCGCGACAAAATCACGGTGGTGCACGACGGCATAGACACGGCGGCAATAAAACCCAGCCCGCAGGCGCGTTTGACACTGGAGAATGGACTAAGCTGGTCACGCGAAGACGAAGTGCTGACCTTTGTCAGTCGCAATTTAGAGCCTTACCGCGGATACCACATCTTCATGCGCGCCTTGCCGCAAGTGCTGCGTTTGCGCCCGCATGCCCAAGTGCTGATCATCGGCGGCGACAGTGTCAGCTATGGTGCCAAAGCCCCTGAAGGTCAGACGTGGAAACAGATTTTTATCGATGAAGTGCGCGGCCAGATACCAGATGCGGATTGGCAGCGGGTGCATTTTTTGGGGCGCTTGAGTTACCCGCAGTTTTTGACCATGTTGCAAATCAGCCGGGTGCATGTGTATTTGACTTACCCCTTTGTGCTGAGTTGGAGTTTGATCGAAGCCATGAGCAGCGGCTGCGCCATCTTGGCCAGTGACACAGCGCCGGTACGCGAAGCGATTGAAGAAGGCGTGACCGGACGCTTATTGCCATTTTTCGATGCAAGCGCTTGGGCACAGGGCATTGATCGCTTGATGAATGACCCGGCTGAACGACAGCGTTTGGGCGATAACGCACGCGAACGCGCCATAGATCGCTATGACTTGCAAACCGTGTGTTTGCCCCAGCAACTGGCGTGGGTCAAAGCCTTGTCGCAAACACCTTCGCAAGCAGGCTGAGCCGTACAGCCGCAACGCTGTCACTGTCTGCCAAAGTCAAATCACTTTGAAATGGTGGGTGCCGTCGCGGCGCAATTGGTCGACCAAACCATATTCCCAATCCAAATACGCTTGCATCGCTTGAGCAGGGTGACCATTGCTTTCATAAGGACGGCGGTAACGGTCTATGCGAGGACTGGCCACATAGGACTCGCCTTGCTGGGTACTGAAGCCCTGCGCCATCCACGCACTGTTGCCGCCTTTGAGCCACAGCACTTGCACACCGGCACGCAGCAGGGGTTGCAACTCAGCCACTGCGTAGCGTGATGCCTGTCCATCTGCGCAGGTCAATATGTAGCGATTGGCTTTATGCACCCGGCTGAAGTCCTGCGCCAACTGTGAGCGCAGCAACCACCATGCGCCGGGTATGTGTCGTTTGACGTAGGTGGCGCTGTCACCGACATCAATCACCATGCTGAGGTTGTTGCGGTTGGCCAGCCATTCCTTGAGGGTGGCCGGGTCCACTTCTGATACAGGCTCTAAAGTTGGTGGCAACTTAGAGTCTGGTGTGCCGGTGTTCTCTAAATCTGTAGGCTCTACATCTTTCAAAACATAGACTTCCCAGCCCATTTGCGACAGCCAGGAGGCGGTGACCGAGGCCCGCACGCCGTCATCGTCATACAGCACGATGCGGGCACCCCGAACCCCGACATGGTGATCAGTCTCTTGCACCAACTGCCCGCCCGGGGCGCTAATGGCGCCGTATAAATGTCCGCTCTCATATTCTTCGGTTGTGCGGACATCAAACACATAGGTGTTGCGTGTGGCATCGTCAAGCATGGCTTGCAATGCCTGTTTGTCAATGCGCTGCACGCTGCTGCGAAACAGCAAGGCCAGCGCAGAGGCAGCGGCTTTTTGCCGGTCAGCTTCGCTCACTTCACCGAAGCGACGCGCGGCTTTGTGTTCTAAATCCAAGCCAGCCAATGTCCAGCCTATGGTGCCGTTGCGCAAGGCGCACACCGGATTTGGCAAACCTGCATTCACCAAAGACTGTGCGCCAATGATGCTGCGGGTTCGACCGGCGCAATTCACCACGATGCGCGTGGTGGCGCTGGGTGCCAGAGTGCGGGCACGCAACACCAGTTCGCCACCGGGAACGTTGATCGCTCCGGGGATGCACATGGTCTGGTACTCATCAAAACGTCTGGCATCCAAAATCACCATGTCGGCACCGCTGTCCATCAAGGCCTTGACCTCGGAGGCAGACAGCGAAGGTGTTTTGCGGTGGGCTTGTACCCATTCACCAAAGGCTTTGCTGGGCACATTGACATCGCGGAACAATTCCCCGCCTGCAGCAGCCCAACCGGCCAATCCGTTTTGCAAAATGCTGAGCTGGGTGTAGCCAATGCGTGTCAGCACTGTTGCTGCCCGCACGGCCAAGCCATCAGCGTCATCTATCAACACCAGTGATGTGTCCAGACGGGGAATGCGCCGCTGTGCATCTGCTTCCAACCGGCCATAGGGCAGGTTGATGGCAAACAAGGGATGGGCTTGTGCATACAGGTCTTCCTCGCGTACGTCGACCAATGCCACCTCTTGTTTGTTCAGCAAAGCTTGCCTTACTTCCTGGCTGGTTGACACTGCAAAACCATGACTGGCAGGCTCAACCGCTGGCGCTTGTGATGAACCTGGCGGGATATCTTGCATGGCCGACGAGAGGTTCAAGACAACTTCATTCGTCGCAGCAGCTGGCTGTTTTGGCAAAACAGCTGGAGTTTGAGGTGCTGCTTGCTGGACGGGTGTATGCATTTGTCCTTGCATTGGCGAGGAATGCACATTGGAATAACCCGAGACAAACACACGTCGCGCACCATCTTCGCGGTAGCAGTGTCTTTCTATCTTGCCGATATGACCGCCATATACATGGATGCTGATGGAGGTCTGGTCAGCTGATGCATTCCACACTTTATGCACATCGCCTATGCGGGGGGATACCGCTTCTACATCGCCCGGCAACATGTCAATTTGAAAACCCGCCGGTGCCCAGCGTCCGTCAGCCATGCGGCTGTAGGCCTGACAGGTTTCACTGCCGCGCAGCACGCCCATCAAACCCCATACTGTGTGGTCATGAATCGGGGTCGATTGTCCAGGTGCTCGCACAAGACTGACCACGGTAAACCGTTCCTGCGGGTCCGCGTAGACCAGGTAATGTTGATAATCGTGCAGATCGGCTTGTGCCAAATCCGGGTGCAGCCAGTCATCGTGTTGTATCAAGCCGCTTAACAAATGACTGCCTTGCGTCAACAGTTCAGATTCTGCAGGCGAGCTGTCCACCAGTCTGGTTAAGTCGGCCAGGAATTGATGCAGTCGTTGACTGTTTGTCTTGTTAGCTTCGAACATCGGAGAACATCTTTGTATGGATAGATTGTTCCACAGTCAAGAACTGTTGCCATTGGTTTTTTTTAACAGTTCAAACCGTTATGCTTAGGACACCATGAGCAGTATCCCTTCTTCAACTTTCACATTGGCAGGGGTCATGGGTTGGCCGATTTCGCACTCGCGCTCACCGGTGATCCATGGCCATTGGATTGAACAACTGGGTTTGCGCGGGGCCTATGTGCCTTTGGCTGTGAACCCTGAGCATTTACCGCAAGCGCTGCTGGGGCTGTCAGCCTTGGGATTTGCGGGCTGCAATCTCACGCTGCCGCACAAAGTGGATGCATTGGCTTGTATTCACCAACTCGATGATGTGGCGCGGCAAATCGGCGCGGTCAATACGGTGGTGGTGAATGCAGACGGCAGTTTGCGCGGCACGAACACAGATGCTTTTGGCTACATTCAAAGTTTGCGTGAAGCACAGCCCGGTTGGCGTGCCGATACCGGTGCCGCCGTCGTATTGGGAGCAGGCGGAGCCGCACGCGCCATTGTGTGGGCTTTGGCAGATGCAGGTGCCAAAGACATCCGTTTACTCAACCGCAGCAAGGACAAAGCCCTGGCTTTGGCCGCCGAGTTCGGGGCCCCGGTGCTTGCCTTGGACTGGGATCAGCGCCATCTGGCGCTGTCTGATGCGGCCTTGCTGGTGAACACCACCACGCAAGGCATGCAGGGTCAACCGGTGTTGGACATCGATTTATCCGCATTGCCCCGGCACGCGGTGGTGTCTGACATTGTTTACACCCCGCTGCACACAGACTTGTTATTGCGTGCCCAAGAGCGCGGTCATCCTGTGGTCAATGGCTTAGGCATGCTGTTGCACCAAGCCCGGCCCGGCTTTCAAGCCTGGTTTGGTGTCATGCCCGAGGTGACACCTGCCTTGTGGCAAAAGGTGTTGGCCACTTTTTAGCAGTTATTTTTAGCAGTTATTTGCGCACCGACGGGACTTCAATATTCAGGCCTTGCGCACGCCACATCAGGTACAGACTGATATCGCGCATCACGCCATGGCCCCAAGCCGGTATCTCAGCCCTGACCCCGCTGTAACAAAAGCGCAGGCGACGTTCCAGCGAAGCCAAACTTTGCCACTCAATACGGTAGGCCGGATACGCATTCGGCTGACCTTGGCTAAGCCTGTCGGTGTAGAGCTTGATGCCATAGCGTTGGTCATGGCATTGGGTGCAGGCGATGTTCAACTGGCCTTGGCGGGTCATGAAAATTTTCTGGCCGTTGTCAAAATGGCTTTTGGCTTTGCCTTCGATATCCGCTTGTATAGGCATGCCGTTTGACGCAGAAGTGACGTACAAACTGACCGACAGCAATTCTTCGGACTCCAACTTCCATTCAGCGGCTTTTTGCTTTTTGCTGCGGCATTGGCGTATTCGGTCTTCCAAGTTGAATAGCTTGCCGCTGGCTTTGTCTATGGCGGGATAGCGTGCAGCCACGCCTTTCATGCTGCTCAATTCGCCATGGCAGGACTGACAGCTTTTATCATCCTTGCCAGCCGCTTGGCTCCATAACTTTTCACCCTTGTCCATGTAGGGCAGGGCCGGATTGGCAAAGTCGTCGGCTTGCAAATCCAAAATCTCCGGGCCGGTGAACGCCAGACCGGATTGCACTTTGTCCAGCGGTAACAAACGCTGTTGCGCGACAGAGGGGCCGTAGCTGAGCAAACCCATGCACAGCCAAGCGGCTGCAATAAATAACTGTTGGATGGCCAGCGCTTGGCGCATCAAAGGCGAGTGGAATGGCATGGGTTCAGGAAGAAGGGGCGGTCGACTGATTGGCCGGTAACACCACCAGGTTGTGGCGCAGTTCGCCGATATAGCCCTTGTCGTCAACCCAGCGGAAATACAACTCACCCGAAGTGGTGGCACGCAAATAAAACTCAAACAAGGGATTGGCTGCCGTGCCAGTGGTGGGTTCAACCCGGAACACTTCCTTGTCGTGGTAGATACATTGCAGGTGGCGAATCACATTGCGCTTGATTAACACGCCTTCGAGATTGCGTAAAAAACCGCTGTCCATCGGGTGTTGAATCAGCAGGCGCAGTTTGAACACATCGCCTTCGACGATGCGCGGGGGGACTTGTAAACGGGCAGCGGTCATGGTTTATCCGTTGTCCACACAAGCTGCTTCAGTGACCACCACTTGACGCGAGGCATAGCGGAAGTTGCCGTCTGACATGCGGGCTAAGGCAATCACCATTTGTGTGCCGGACAAGCGCACGCGCATGCTCAGCTCTGCCCGGCCATTCCAAGGGCCCAACACAAACATGGCCATCAGCGGCGCCGGGTTGAGTTG
>CANNRV010000040.1 GCA_947508145.1 Comamonadaceae bacterium | reverse complement strand
CATCGCGTCCAACATGGGCCGCGACCAAGGCTGGCTGGCCGAGCACATGTTGATCCTCGGATTGACCAACCCGCAAGGCAAAAAATACCACGTGGCAGCGGCTTTCCCCAGCGCTTGCGGCAAAACCAATTTCTCCATGCTGGTGCCGCCCACCGGTTTTGACGGCTGGAAAGTCACCACCATCGGCGACGACATCGCCTGGATCAAGCCCAGCGCCAATGGCGAGCTGCGCGCCATCAACCCGGAAGCCGGTTACTTCGGTGTCGCGCCCGGCACCAATTTCCACACCAACCCCAATTGCATGGCCAGTCTGGACAAGAACGTCATCTTCACGAATGTGGCTTTGACCGACGACGGCGATGTCTGGTGGGAAGGCATGGAAAAAGACACAGGCCATCTGCCGGATCACCTGATCGACTGGCAAGGCAAAGACTGGACCCCTGCCATTGCCAAAGAAACCGGTGCCAAAGCCGCACACCCGAATGCCCGCTTCACTGTGGCGGCCACCAACAACCCGGCGCTGGACAGTGCCTGGGACGATGCATCGGGCGTGAAGATTGACGCATTTATCTTCGGCGGTCGCCGCTCTACCACCGTGCCGCTGGTCACCCAAGCCCGCAACTGGACCGAAGGCGTTTACATGGCAGCCACCATGGGCTCGGAAACCACCGCCGCCGCCGCCGGTCAACAAGGCGTGGTGCGCCGCGACCCGTTCGCCATGCTGCCGTTCATGGGCTACAACATGAGCGACTATTTCCAGCACTGGCTGAACATGGGCGAGAAACTGAAAAGCACCGGCGCGACATTGCCTGCGATTTTTTGCGTCAACTGGTTCCGCAAAGGCGAGGACGGCAAATTCGTCTGGCCGGGTTACGGCGAAAACATGCGCGTGCTGAAATGGATGATCGACCGCATTGAAGGCTCCGCTAAAGGCCGAGAAAACGTATTCGGCATCAGCCCGAACTACGAAGAAATCACCTGGGCCGGTTTGGACTTCACACCGCAGCAATTCCAAACCGTCACGCACATCGACAAAGCCGCCTGGGTGGAAGAGTTGAAATTGCACGAGGTCTTGTTCACCCAACTGGCCTACCACTTGCCCAGCGAACTGACGGCCACCAAAGCATCCATCGCCTTGCGCCTGGAAGCTTGATGCACAAGTCGGCCATGGTGTTTTTTCTCTTTTAAAGGCACACCATGGGCTCGTTCAACGTGCAATGGCCTGAACAGCAAACCGAGCTGCATTTTTCGCCGCCGCGTGAACTGCGCTGTTTTACCCACAGGCCGCGCAGCTTGCACGCCCTGCTGGAGAACGCACTGGCGAACCATGCTGACAACACCGCGCTGGTCTGTGAAGCGCAACGCTTAAGCTATGCCGCACTCAACCACCGCGTGGCGCAACTGGCCGCCAGTTGGCAACAACTCGGTGTTCAGCCGGGCGACCGGATTGCCTTGTTATTGGGCAACCGCATTGAGTTTGTGTTGTGTCTGCTGGCGGCTACCCGCTTGGGTGCGATCACCGTGCCATTGAGTGTTCGAGAACAAACCCCCGGCCTGCACTACATGCTGACTCACTGCGCGGCTGTGATGCTGGTGCACGAAGCCACGCTTGCCGGGGTGCTGCCATCCGCAAACGATTTGCCCGGCATTCGATGGCGCATCAGTGTGGGCGCATGCGACGGCGCACTGTTGTTTGATGAACTCTTAACCGATCAATTGCTGACACAAGCCGCCGCTGTGAATGAAGAGGACACCGCCGTCATTCTCTACACCTCTGGCACCACCGGCCGGCCCAAGGGCGCGATGCTCAGCCACCTCGGCATCATCCATTCATGCATGCATTACCAAGCCGGTATGAACCTGGGTCCCGGCGATGTCAGCATGGCCGCCGTGCCCTTAAGCCATGTGACCGGTCTGGTGGCGCTGATCACCAGCATGCTGCTCGTGGCAGGCACTTTGGTCATATTGCCTGCGTTCAAAGCGCCGCTGTTTTTGCAACTGGCCCAACAAGAACGCATGACCCACAGCTTGATGGTGCCCGCCATGTACAACCTGTGTTTATTGCAACCGGATTTCGCGCAATTCGATTTAAGCCATTGGCGCATCGGTGCTTATGGCGGTGCGCCCATGCCAGTGGCCAGCATAGAAGCGCTGGCCGCTGTGTTGCCGCAACTGGTGTTGATGAATTGTTATGGCGCGACAGAAACCACTTCGCCCGCCACCATGATGCCGCCCGGCATGACCGCCGCGCACAACGACACGGTAGGACGCGCCTTGGTCTGCGCCGATATCAAAGTGGTGGATGACGAAGGTCAGACTGTGGCCGCCGGTGAGATGGGTGAGATATGGATCAAAGGGCCGATGGTAGTGTCGGGCTATTGGCACAACCCTGAAGCCACGGCCCAAGAGTTTGTTGACGGCTATTGGAAATCCGGCGACATGGGCAGCCTGGATGCCCAGGGCTATGTGCGGATTCTGGACCGCAAAAAAGACATGCTCAACCGGGGCGGCTACAAAATTTATTGCATAGAGGTGGAGAACACCTTGTACCAGCACCCGGCGGTAGTGGAATGCGCGATTGTGGGCAAGCCTTGCCCGGTGTTGGGCGAGCGGGTGCATGCGTTTGTGTCTGTGCGTGAGCCGGTCAGTGCAGCAGATTTGACAGCGTTTTGCCAAAGCCGTTTGTCACGCGAAAAAGTGCCTGAGAGCTTCACCCTCAGCGAACTGGCCTTACCGCGCAACGCCAACGGCAAATTGATGAAGCGACAAATGCGCGAAAGCTTGTTGGCCACACTCGGCGCTTAAGGCGCGGCATCTTTAACCCGTTCCACGCGGATTTCACTTCACTGAATGGGCAGCTGAAGTGCCAATGTCAGGTAGTCAGACACAGGCACTTCTTCGGCGCGGCGTTGCACATCAAATGCCCCGTCAAAGCCGCGTGCCTCCAGCCACTTTCCCAGCGTGTGCCGCAACAGTTTTCGCCTTTGGCTGAAGGCCACTTGCACCAACTCGCTCAACAGTTGCAGGTTAACAGCGGTCGGGTCAGAGACAGGCAACATGCGCACCACCGCGCTGTCCACCCGAGGCGGCGGATCGAACGCATGCGGCCCGACCAACAACACCATCTCCATGTCATAACGCCATTGCAACATCACGCTCAAGCGTCCGTAATCCGCCGTAGACGGCTGCGCCACCATTCTTTGCACTACTTCTTTTTGCAACATGAAGTGCTGGTCTTTCACCACCGACACATGGTCAAGCAAATGAAACAGTATGGGCGTGGATATGTTGTAGGGCAGGTTGCCCACCACTCGCAGTTGCTGGGTGTGCATACTCTGCGCCAAGGCGGTGAAATCCACTTTCAACACATCGGCTTGCGTGACGCTTAACTGGCCGTGTGTTTTCAAACGCTGGGCCAGGTCGCGGTCCAATTCAATCACGTGCAAATGCCCGAGTCGCTCCACCAAGGGCTGGGTCATGGCCGCTAAGCCAGGCCCGATTTCCACCATGGCATCTGCGCTGTGCGGCGCGATGGCCTGCACAATCTGGTCAATCACCGCACCATCTGTCAGAAAGTGCTGACCGAAACGTTTACGCGCCTGGTGCTGAGCCATCAAACAGTGGCTGAATTATTGGGGCGGTTCACGGTATTCCACATAGGCGCGGCCCCTGACTTCGCGCTCCCAGTTTTTCATGGCTTCTTCAAATTTGCGCTCTCGCAAAATATTTCGCGCCAACTCTTGTTTGTCCCGCAGGCTCAAAGGCGATTCTTTGCGTTCCAGCACTTGGATCAAATGCACGCCAAAACGGGAAATCAAGGGGTCACCTATTTGTCCGGGTGCCAGCGCATCCATGGCCTTTTCAAATTCAGGCACCATCATGCCCGGGTTGGCCCAGCCCAGGTCACCGCCCTGGGTGGCACTGGCATCTTGCGAATATTGTTTGGCCAAGTCTTCAAAGCTGGCCTCCTTGGCTTCAATCTGGCGCTTGAATCCCACCAGTTGCGCGCGGGCAGAGTCCTGGCTTAACTGTCCACCGGGTCTGAGCAAGATGTGTCTGGCATGGGTTTGGGTGATGGATGAAGGCATGGCGTTAGGAGAATTTCTCTCTACCAACTTCAAAATATGAAAGCCTGCACCCGAACGCAGGGGTTCGGTCCATTGGCCCACGGACAAATTCTGCACTGCGTCCACAAACAAACTGGGATACCGGTCCGGGCTGCGCATGCCGAGTTGCCCGCCATTCGCACGGTCAGGCGCATTAGAGAACTGTGATGCCAATTTACCGAAGTCCTCACCGGCCTTCAATTTACCTATGAAGGCTTGTGCTTTGGCTTGAATGCGTGCGACTTCTTCCGCATCTGCTTTTTCAGGCACCGCCAAAAATATGTGAGCGATGTTGATGTTGTCTGACCTGCCCGGCTGGGGTTTGCTGACTTCTTGCAAATAGGTTTCTATCTCGTGGTCTTGCACTTTGATGCGGTTGATCACTTCTCTTTCACGCACGCGTTGCAGCAATAGCTGACGTTTGATCTGTGACTTGTAACGCTCCCATCCTATGCCTTGTGCCTGCAATCTTTGTTGCAGCTCCTGAATGGTCAATTGGTTACGCTCTGCCGTGCTGTCTATGGTTTGTTGCAATTCGGTAGGAGTAACTTGAATATTCAAATTGCGGGCGATTTGTAATTGCGCAGATTCATTGATCAGGTTTTCAAGTGCTTCATTCAGCAATACATTCCTTCCCAGCCTGCTGGCCGCCGGGTCCGCCATGGCCGCCAGATTGCTGACTTCCTGGTTGGTGATCGGCTCGTTATCCACAACCGCTACGATGAAGTCCAGTGCTTGCAGCTTCTCCAGGTTGTCGTCTGAAGAAGATGACATCACAGGGTTGCGAATGCTCAGTCCGGCGGCCGGTTGCGTGGCCACGCTTGGCTTGAGTGACTGCGACCAAACGGATGTTGAAAGCAGGCATGCCATGGCAACAAAGCATGTGCTGATGAACCGGTTGCAATCAATATACCTGTGCTTATTCATATTGTGTAAATGGGCTGGGCGCAAACTTAAACGGTTCGCGCAAATTCTGATAACGGGACACATTGTCTTTGATGGAACCCAAAGAGCCGAAACCTACTCTGGAAAAGTCATTCAACTCCAATTGGAACATCAAACTGGTCGTGGAAGACGTCAATGACAACTGCGTGCGCTGAGCTGCCACCCGGGCCACCCAGCAACCACCGTCGTATTCAAGCCCCAGCAAAGACTCGACAAACCGCTCATCCATCATGCTGTAGTTCAAGCGGCCTACGCTGTACCAGCGGCTGGCACCCATGCCTTGCCCTTGCCGATTGTCTATGCCTATATCTTTCCATAAGTCATTCAAGGGCCACTGCCAGCTGACATCCACCACTTCCGAAGATTGGTATTGGTACCTGTACGCGGTATTGATCACCCGATAACCGCTGGGGTTGTATCGCAGTGCATAGGAACGTCGTTCTGACCGGCCTTCTTCATAGTTGTATTGCAACAGCGTTTCAAAGCTCATCTTCGGGGTCAGGTACAAACTCGCGCCGCCCAGAATATCGCTGTAGCCTGAACTCACGGTTGAGTCTTTCGTTGTCAGCAACACATTCTGCTCAGCGAAACGGTAACGCTGTGCCAGTCCAAAGCGGGCACTTTCAGCGCCTGTATCCGGGTTGATCAAGCGGGAAGTGGCCCCCAGCGTCAATGTATGCGTGTCTGCAATTCTGTCCTGGCCTGAGAACGCGTTTTCAGTGAATATGGTGGCAAAGTTGAAATCGTTACTGCCGGTGTCGTAATTGGGGAAATCACTTTGTGATTTATAGGGCGTGTACACATAAAAAGCTCTGGGCTCCAGCGTTTGTGTGTATTTGTTGTTCAACCACTGCACCGGTCTTTCCAAAACCGCACCCGTGTCCAAACTGAATGTGGGCACCACCACCCCATTGCTGCTGCTGGCACCACTGCTGCCATAGGTTCCGTAATAGGTTTCGTCGTATTCATATTGACGCGCGTTGACGATCAGTTTGGGTGTGAAGTAACCGTAACTGGTCAAAAACGGCCGGCTGATTTGGTTATTCACCACCATGCGGGTGGCATTCTTTTGGTTGCAATAGGCGCTTGAGGTGTTGAAGGTGCAATAAAAAGCGCGGTTCACGCTGAAATGTGTCAAGTCTGTGTCCACATTCCAGTCAAAACCGCTGCGATCCGCCTGAAAGTACTTGATAGTAAGTTGAGGCAATTTGTCGAAAGGCGGCGCAATCGCGGTGCTCGAATCCGTGCCTTGCTGGGTTTGCCATTGCGTGAGATTGACAGCGGCGGTGGTCGCGCCCCAGGTGTTGGCCACCGTGACCGTGCTGGGCAGCACCCGTTGAATCAGTTTGTTGTTACTGCCATTGCTGACATTGGTGAAATCGCTCCAGTAATTGTTATCGCTCACTAGATTCACATCCATACTGAACCTCAGCGATTGTTTTTCGTCAGCCCAGCCATTGTGCTGAACGCTCAAGCCCCAGCGACTGCTTTTTCGCAACTCGTCAGCCGGCATCAATTCGAACAGCGCCGCGCCTGAAAAAGGGTTGTTCGGGTCAAGTCGCTCCAGATAGCGGAATTCGTTACTGAACATCACACCGCGTTGTGTCATCGGGGTGGTCGTCAGGGTGTAGTCGCGGTTCGGCGCCAGGTTCACGTAATAAGGCAAACTCATCTCAAGCCCGCCCAAGTTATCAACAAAGAATGTGGGTGCTAAAAACCCGGATCTTCGTTCATTGTTCAGCGGTATGCTTAATTGTGGAGCAGCCAGTATGGGTACGCCATAAAAGACGAGTTGCGCATTTTTAGCGATGGCCTCGTTGTCGTCCTGGTTGAATGCCATCTGATCTGCTTTCATGAACCAATCCGGCAACCAATCCGGGCCCGGTTTGCGTTTGCAACTTGAAAACATCACCTTTTTGGCAACGGTTTTTTTATCGTCTATGAATTCAATCAGTTCTGCCGTGCCCTGGCCGTTGCCTTTGGCAAAGAAAAAAACCGGGTCCAACATATAGCCGTTCATGGCATCTATTTGTAAATCGAGCAAGCTTCCTTTGAACAGGTTTGCATTTTTTAACAAGGTGACGCCGCCGCTGGCTTTGGCCTGGTCTGTGGGTTGGAAGTAATCTATTTGCCGGGCTTTGATCAATGTGTCTGCGCGTCTGATGCGGACTTCACCGCTCATAAGCATGTCCAGATCCGTACGGCCACTCAACGCATCTGTTTCGATGAAGGCCGGTGCTTGCATGCCCAATTTATTCAGGGGGCTTAAACCCAAGCTGGAATGCAAGCGCATGCCTCGCAGTGTGTCATTTGTATCTTGAATTTCTGCTTCACAAATGGCAGGTGCAACGCCTGGTTTGAGGTCATTCGTGCTGCGAAGCACTGGATTACGCCACTGAGCTTGACCGACACCCATACCAGCCTGGAACAAAACCAAGACCAGCAAAAACTTCACATGTGTATGGAGCGCAGGCATCAAAATAAGCGACTTAGCAAATAGTGTTTGTAGAATCTTGATTATCCATGAGCAACCATCACGCTAATTCCTCTGACTTTTCTAGCAACGCAGCATCGATTCAACGTTTAGGCTGGGACAATGCACCCCGGCAAATGGCTTTCAGTGCATGGATTAACCAACAAATTCATACTTATGGTTTGGATTTAAACAGTTTGTCACATGCTTCGGCAGACGCCAGTTTCAGGCGTTATTTCCGGATTGCATCAGCAAACGCAACTTTTATCGTGATGGATGCGCCGCCCGACAAGGAAAACTGTCAACCTTTTGTGGACATCGCCACCTTATTAATGAACGCCGGTGTGCGTGTCCCCCGGATTTTGAGCTGGGACACAGCACTAGGCTTTATGTTGCTTGACGACCTGGGTCAGCACACCATGATGCAGCATTTGTCTGACGGTTCGGATTCCAAGCCTTTGGCTATGTTTGAACAAGCCATAGACACCTTGTTATCGGTGCAAACAGTCAAACCGCCTGACTGGCTTGGTACTTACGACGACGCCCTGTTACGGCGCGAGCTCGGGTTATTTGAAGACTGGTATATCCAATCTCACCTGAACGTCTCATTGACCGCCAGTCAAGAACAACAACTGCATGCTGTGTATGACCGCCTCGTGAGTTGTAACCTGGCCGCCCCCACGGTGTTTGTGCACCGTGATTTCATGCCGCGTAATCTGATGGTCTCTGATGACGGCCACCAAGCTGGATTAGGCGTGTTGGACTTTCAAGATGCCGTGCACGGGCCCATCACCTATGACATCGCCAGCCTGATGCGCGATGCGTTTATCAGCTGGGATGAAGATTTTTGTCTGGACATCACGGTTCGCTATTGGCACAAAGCACGTGCTGCAGGCTTGTTGGATTTTGAAGATTGGCATTCCGATTTCGGCGCCTTTTACCGCGCGGTGGAATGGATGGGTTTGCAACGCCATTTGAAAGTGGCCGGCATATTCGCCCGACTCACGCTGCGCGACCACAAACCCAAATACCTGGCTGACACACCCCGGTTCATTCATTACATTCGCTCAACTGCTTCCCGGTACCGCGAATTGTTTCCCTTGCTTCGTTTGTTAGACGATTTAGAAGGCACAGCACCTGTCAGCGCGTATTCATTTGGCAGACTGTGATGTCTCACAGCCGGATTTTTTTTCGATCCGCATTACACGCCGGTCAGTTCATCAGCCTTGATGAAGCGGCGGTAAAACATGTTCAGGTTTTACGTTTGCAGCCCGGGAAAACGATTGAATTATTCAACGGTGAAGGCATTGCTTGTCTTGCCCGGATTGAACACATGGGCAAGCACTCAGTTGATGTGCAGGTGACTGAATTACTTCTGGCCAAGCCCTTACCCGCTTGCCGCAGCCATGTGATTGTGAGCATGCCAGCCAATGAGCGCATGGACTGGCTGATTGAAAAAGCCACCGAGTTGGGTGTGTCGCGCATCACGCCGGTGATGAGCGAACGCTCTGTGGTGCGCTTGTCGGGTGACCGGGCTTTAAAACGACATGCCCATTGGTGTGGCATCGCGCAGGCCGCTTGCAGCCAATCGGGCCGAAACCATTTACCGCAGATTGACTTGCCAGTCCCTTTATCTGATCTGCTCAGTCACACTGATGCATTGATAGCGGATATGAAAGTGTTGTTGTCTTTTGCGCCCACGTCGCTGGACTGGCGAAGCCTGTGGCTTTCCCCGCCTACATCCTTGGTTTTTTTATGTGGCCCTGAAGGTGGCCTGACTCCAAACGAGGAGGCTCAGGCTTTGAAGCGCGGCTTTGTGGCTGCCAATTTGGGCCAGGCTATATTGCGTACTGAAACTGCCGCACTCGCTGTACTGGCTCAACTTTTGTAGAGCAACGTCAGGAAAATTTAGCGTTTAACCAGTCGGTCATTTTCTGAAACACCGCGCCTTTTTCCGGGTCATTGAAAATTTCGTGGTACATCACATTGAAGCAGTGGGCTTGCAATACATGGTTGTTTGCTGCCATTGCAAATTGTTGACTGCCTTTCGGATCCACCAGCATGTCTTGCCCGGCATACAGCAACAAGGATGGCGTATGCCATTGCGCCGCTTGAGCAAGCGCTTCATGTCCTTGCTCCACAATCCAAGAGCCCAGCAACGCCGATATTTTTCTGTGCACCAGATGGTCGTGCTTGTACTCGCGCACGACTTGCGCATCTCTGGCCAGCCATGCTGTGTTCAATTGGTTATCGACGCACAGGTGCGGAAACCATTTCGGAATCACTGCCAGCATCAACTTGTCCACCAACTTGGTGTGAACCGCTAATGCAGGCGAACTGAGGACGGCGGCACTGGCCAACTCAGGATACTGACTCAATAGTCTTTGTACAACCAGACCACCCATGCTGTGCCCCACCATCACCAGTGGCAAGTCTTTCTTAACAGACTCTGCCACGCGTTTCAGATCTTCCACCAGCTGGTTTTTATGCAGCACATTTCCACGCGCGCCATCTGACAAGCCGTGGCCGTAATGGTCATATGCATGCACTCTGTAGCCTTCTTGCTGCAGTACATAGGCCAGGTGGTTATATCTGCCGGCGTGTTCGCCTAATCCGTGGACCAGCAATACATCGGCTTTAGTAACTTCAGTCGGCTGCGGCCATACGTATGTTGACAATTCGTAGCCTTCTGATGCCAGCACTTGTCTTTGTGGCTTGAACAACGTATGTGCGGCCAGACTGCTCATGTTTGCTTTCATTGTTGGGCGGCCAATTGGAATACCGCCACGACTGAACGTAAGTTGACAAAGTGTTGAATGATTTTTTCCTCGGTGATGCCAAATGATTGTTGAACATTGAAATGGTTTTTGGCGGCCAATGCCCGAAAATCTGCAAAGGTGCCGACACGAATATTGGGGGTGTCATACCACTCATAGGGCAATTGCGGTGTCACAGGCATGCGTCCGTTCAACACACTCCATCGATTGAACCAATGGGCGAAATTCGGGAAAGTGATGATGCCGGTTTTCCCAACGCGCAAGGTTTCTTTCAACATGGTTTCCGCATTTCTCAAATGCTGCAAGGTGTCAATTTGAAGCACAACGTCAAACGTGTTGTCTTCAAACATGCTCAAGCCTTGTTCAAGGTTGAGTTGTAACACTTGCACACCCCTTTGGATACAGACTGCGATATTGGCATCATCAATTTCCACGCCATAACCCGTGCATCCGTGTTCTTCTTGCAAGTATGCAAGCAAAGCACCGTCCCCACAACCCAAGTCCAGCACCCTGCTGCCATAGGGCACCAGACTGGCAATCGTTTGTTTCATGAACAAGGATGTACTCATGCTTTGTTTGCAAAAATGTTTTGTTGAATTCGCTTGAAGTAGGTAGCCACCACGGCCATGTACCTGTCATCGTCTAATAAAAATGCATCATGCCCATGCGGTGCATCGATTTCTGCATAGCTGAGTTGTCGTTTGTTGGCCACCAATGCTTTGACCATTTCACGGCTTCTCTGCGGTGAGAACCGCCAATCGGTGGTGAAACTGACCACCAGGAATTCAGCGGTGGCTTTGGCCAGCGCCTGCACCAAGTCGCCGCCATACTCCATTGCCGGATCGAAGTAATCCAAAGCACGTGTGATCAGCAAATAGGTGTTGGCATCAAAGTATTCGCAAAACTTATCGCCTTGGTATCTCAGATAACTTTCAATCTCAAACTCTATATCCAACAGGCTGTATTTGTAAACATCACCATCTCTGAGCATTCGGCCGAATTTGCTGTTCATCACATCATCACTCAAATAGGTGATGTGGCCCAGCATTCTGGCAATACGCAGACCTCTTCTGGGTATGGCGCCATGCGCATAAAAATGTCCGTCATGAAATTCAGGGTCGGTGATGATGGCGCGTCTGGCAACTTCATTGAATGCGATATTTTCTGCCGTGAGGTTGGGTGCACTGGCGATCACCACGGCATTCTTTACACGTTGAGGGTATTGCAAGCTCCAACTCAAAGCCTGCATACCACCCAGGCTGCCACCCATCACTGCTGCCAATTGTTCAATGCCCAGGCGGTCCAACAACAGGGCTTGTGTTTTGACCCAGTCTTCTACGGTCACCACAGGAAAATCTGCACCATAAATTTTCCCGGTTGCCGGGTTGGTGTGCATCGGTCCGGTTGAACCAAAGCATGAGCCTAAATTGTTCACCCCGATGACAAAGAAATGGTTGGTGTCCACCGGTTTACCTGGGCCCACCATGTTGCTCCACCAGCCTTCGCTTTTGAGGCTGTTTTCATAGGTGCCTGTCACATGGTGTGAGGCATTCAATGCATGGCAAATCAATACAGCATTGCTTTTGTCTTTATTGAGCTCGCCATATGTTTCATAAGACAGATGGTATTGCGCCAGCACGCCGCCTGACTTGAGCGTCAGTGGCTCACTGAATGCCATGGTTTGAGGTTTGACGATGAACGACATGTTGATTCCGGGAGCGCTAAAAACGAAGCGGGTCGGCACGTCGTATTTAGCTGAACTTGTTATAGCGCCCGCAAGCTGATGCAAATCGGCGCTTTGCCTGAGTATATAGATTGGCGGTTCTTCTTCGCACTTGTGCTGTGCTGTATTTCTACATCACTGCACAACACCTACTCGGTGCGCTTTTTGCTTAACTTTGGTGCATTTGCGGTTTAGACTTAAAAACCGCACTATTTTGGATCAATTTTCACCAGGAGTATTCATGGACGCACTGAATCAGGGCGCAAATACATTGTTCATCTTGCTTGGAGCCATCATGGTCTTGGCCATGCACGCAGGATTTGCTTTTTTAGAACTTGGCACCGTTAGAGAAAAAAACCAAGTCAATGCGCTTGTGAAAATCCTGGCAGATTTCAGTATTTCAACCGTGGTGTATTTCAGTGTGGGCTATGGTGTGGCTTACGGTACCCATTTTTTTGTCGGTGCCGATGTACTGTCTGCACAAAACGGCTATGGCTTGGTCAAGTTTTTCTTTTTGTTGACATTCGCTGCTGCCATCCCTGCGATTGTTTCCGGTGGTATTGCTGAACGTGCTCGCTTTTATCCACAACTGCTGGCTACTGCTGTGATTGTCGGTTTTATTTACCCAGTCTTTGAAGGTGTGGCGTGGAACCAGCAGTTGGGTTTTCAAGCCTGGCTGGTATCTATGTTTGGCGTTGAGTTTCATGACTTTGCAGGCTCGGTGGTGGTGCACGCGGTGGGCGGCTGGATCGCTTT
>CANNRV010000039.1 GCA_947508145.1 Comamonadaceae bacterium | reverse complement strand
TCTTTTTAGTGCCTGCGCCCCTGGACTTCATGTGCAGCACGCAAGTGCCGCTGCACCAAGTCATGCCGCAGACCACATTGGAAATCGCATCGCAAATCGATCATTGGGTGTGTGAAAACGCCAAATCCGCCCGCGCCTTGCTCAAACGCATTGGCGACACCCATGCACTGAAATCGCCATTGCAAGCCCAGCAGATCACCGAGTTGCCCCGACAAGTGCACAAAAAAGGCGACCATGCCGCAGGCGTGGACACCAGCGGCTTGTTGGCGGCGGCGCTGCAAGGCCATGACATGGGTTTGCTCAGCGAAGCCGGTATGCCGGCTGTCGCCGACCCGGGTTCGTCACTGGTGCGGGCCGCGCATGATGCCGGCGTGCAAGTGGTGCCGCTGGTTGGCCCCTCCTCGCTGTTGCTGGCGCTGGCGGCCAGCGGTTTGAACGGACAACAATTTGCTTTCGTCGGCTATTTGCCGCAAGAGGTTGGGCCGCGCCTGCAACGCATTCAGGCTTTGGAAAAACAGGCGCTGAAAACCGGTGAAACACAAATTTTTATTGAAACGCCCTACCGCAACCAGGCTTTGCTGTCGGCCTTGCTCGCCGGTTTGCAAGACAACACCCGCTTATGTTTGTGCAGCAACCTCAGCTTAGCCAACGCGCAGGTGCAAAGCCTGCGGGTGGCGGATTGGAAGAAAAAAGGACAGTTACCCGACAAACACACGCCGGTGGTGTTTGCTTTCGGGCCCTGATCAACTGGCAATTGAGGTCTGGTGCTTACTCACCAGACACGCAACTCAACGCAACTGCGGCATCAGGTTCAGCGATGCCTTCACCATGGCCTGCCCCATGGCGGCACCAAAGCGTTTGGCCAAGCGTTCGGCCACATTGTCCTGGTGTGTGTAATCCACAATGTCTTCGGCTTTCACCACATCGCGGGCCACGCTGTCCAAGGTACCGAAACCGTCAGCCAAACCTAATTCAACGGCTTGCTGACCAGTCCAAAACAATCCACTGAACATCTCAGGTGTTTCTTTCAAACGCTCGCCGCGCCCTTCGCGCACCACGGCAATGAACTGCTGGTGAATCTGGTCAAGCAAATGTTGCGCATGCGCTTTTTGCGATTTAGTGGGTGTGCTGAACGAATCTAAAAAGCCTTTGTTTTCGCCGGCAGTCATGAGGCGGCGTTCAACACCCAGCTTGTCCATCAAGCCGGTAAATCCGAACCCGTCCATCAACACACCGATGCTGCCGACGATGCTGGCTTTGTCGACATAAATATTGTCCGCACCGGCGGCGATGTAATAAGCCGCTGACGCACAGGTTTCCTCCACCACCACGTACACCGGTTTTTGGTGCAAGGTTTTGAGGCGTTTGATCTCGTCATTGATCATGCCGGCCTGCACCGGGCTGCCACCAGGCGAATTGATCAGCAACACCACAGCTTGTGAGCCTTCGGCTTCAAATGCCTGGCGCATGGAGTCCATGATCCACTCGGCGTTGGCATTGGTATCGGAATCAATCTCACCTTTGATTTCAACCAATGCCGTGTGCGCCGTGATGTTGGAGGTGCTGGATGAGTTCTTGCCGTGGTGAAACGAATACCACAACCCGGCCAAAAACAACACGGTCCAAAACAGTCGAAAACCGATGCGCCAGCGGCGGGCGGCGCGTTGCTCATGTACTTGCGCCATCACCAGTTTTTCCAGCGTTTCGCGCTCCCAGGGAACGCTTTTATCGGCACCCGGGGCTGCTGCATGAGGAGCAGGTGGCGCTGTCCCAACCGCTGCATGTGCAGCGGCATCTGTGGCTGTAGCCGTCACTGCGTTGTCAGCGGCGGCTGAATTTGTTTCAGTGGCAGCAGGGTTGGGCGTTGCGCCGGGGGCTTGCTTGTCTTCTTGCATATTCAAAATTCCAATGGCTTCAAGTTATAGGCAGTATGCCAGTGCACCACCCCGTCGGTTTCACTGAGGGTAATTTTGACCAGTCCGCCACGGCACGGGCCGCCGACGCATTCGCCGGTGTCAGGCGCATAAGTGGCCCCGTGGGTGGCACACAGCAGCCAGCGGCCTTCGGTGTCGAAAAACCGGTCGGGCTGGTAATCCATTTCCATGGCCACATGGGTGCAGCGGTTCAAATACGCCTGTACCTGACCTTCAAAACGCACCGCAAAGGCGCGACAAGTTTGACCGGCATACACAATGTCAAATGGGACAGCCAAGCCGCTGTCCGACAGGTCGGCGCTGTTGCACAAAGGGATCAACTCATCAGCCATGTCCGATCAGCCAATCGTGCAATTCGGTGACGGTATGTGCAATGGTCAGCGGTTTCCAGCGACCGAATTCCGAGGTGCCATGGGCACCGTAGCTGACCGCCACACAGGCGCAACCGGCGTTGTGCGCCATTTCCAGATCATGTGTGGTGTCGCCGATCATCAAAGTGCGTTCCGCTGCCACGCCAAATTCGGCCATCAACTCATTCAGCATCAGCGGGTTGGGTTTACCGGCGGTTTCATCAGCAGTGCGCGAGCCGTCAAACATGCCGCGCAGTTCAACCTGGTGCAAAGCATCGTCCAAACCTTTGCGGTTTTTGCCGGTGGCCACCGTCAACACATGCTGGTTATCGCGCAATGCTTGCAGCATGGGAAGAATTCCGTCAAACAATGACAAATCGTTGTGGTGGGCAGCGTAATGGTGGCGGTAACGCTCGCCCAGCAGCGGGTATTTGTCTTTGGGCACATCGGGCGCGGCATGCGCAAGCGCGGGCATCAAGGCCATGCCGATGACATAGGCGGCTTGCTCATCGCTGGGCAACTGGCCGCCGACATCGACGACTGCATTTTGAATACAGCGCACGATGATGCGGGTCGAGTCGTACAGCGTGCCGTCCCAGTCGAAAGCAATCAGATCAAACCGACGTGGGCGCAGGGGGTTGGACATGGTCTATGAAATTTTGTAATTCTTCAGGCAAAGCGGCTTCAACAGTTTCGCTGCGGCCAGTTTGAGGATGCACGAACTGTAACCGCCACGCATGTAAAAACATGCGCTTCATGCCTTGTGAGGCCAAGCGTTTGTTCAATTCGAAGTCGCCGTATTTGTCGTCGCCGACGATGGGATAGCCCTGGCTGGCCAAATGCACGCGGATTTGATGCGTGCGCCCGGTTTTGATGGTGACTTCCAGCAAGCTGTAGTCGCCGACCAGCCGCGCTACACGCACCAAAGTGATGGCGCGTTGGGCATTGGCATCGTCTTTGGCGGCGATGCGCACCCGGCGCTCGCCTTCGCCCGCACCATTGGGAATCAAATAGCGTTGCAAAGGCAGGTCGATCACTTTTTTATTCGACGGCCACTGGCCTTTGACCAGCGCCAAATAGGTTTTGCCGGTTTCGCGGTCACGGAACTGGTCTTGCAAACGGGTGAGCGCACTGCGTTTTTTCGCCACCAGCAACACGCCCGAGGTGTCGCGGTCCAGCCGGTGCACCAGCTCCAGCATGCGCGCGCCGGGTCTGGCCTGACGCAGTTGTTCGATCACGCCAAAGCTAACGCCGCTGCCGCCGTGCACCGCCACGCCGGCGGGTTTGTCAATCGCCAGCATCTGCTCGTCTTCCAGCAAGACTGGGAATTCCCGACCCGGCGCGACCGGCGCACTGACATCCACCTTCGCCACCCGCACCGGCGGCAAACGCACCAGATCGCCGGTTTGCACCCGGGTGTCGGCGTTGACCCGGCCTTTGTTGATACGCACTTCACCGGTTCGGATGATGCGGTACACATGGGTTTTGGGCACGCCTTTGAGGTGGCGCATCAGAAAGTTGTCCAGGCGCTGACCGGCGGATTCCTCGTCGACCTGCAAGGTCTTGGCCGCTGCCCCCGTCGGGGTGTCGGGTGTGTCTATAATGTGCTTCACCAGTGTCCGGTTCTAAGTGCTTGATTTGAATAAGAGATTAGAGCACGTCCCACCTGCACTGAGAGGTCGATGCCCGCTGTGGCCGCCGCCAGCCTTACCGCCAGTTGCGGTCTGCACTGCGGCCACTCAAGCCGATGCCTTGGAAAACGCTGAAACGGAATACTCCCATTGCAGGTTTGTTGTGAACCTGCAAGGACCAAAGTGAGATTGACGATACATATGAACCTGATCTGGGTGCTTATCAAAATGTGCTTCTCCTGGCTGTTGCCAGTCGAACAGCTGCGCATTTCCCGCACGCATGCAGTTTCTTCAATGAACCCCATGGCCATGTTTGCCATGCCAGTTCGCCTTCAACTCGCCCGCATCCACCCGCCACCTGCCCGACGTCGCCGCTAAAGCGGTGGTATCCGGCGCAAGACTGCACGGTATTCCTTTTCCCTTTCCTGCATCTGCCTGCGGCATCGTTGGTCCGCCACGGACCTGTGTTGTCAAAAGTAAGAAAAGGAACGCATCATGAAACGGATGCTGATCAACGCCACGCAAGCTGAAGAGCGCCGCCTGGCCATCGTCGACGGACAAAAACTGCTCGACTACGAAATCGAAATCGAAGGGCGCGAACAGCGCAAAGGCAATATTTACAAGGCCGTGGTGACACGCGTCGAACCCTCACTGGAAGCCTGTTTTGTCGATTACGGCGAAGAGCGCCACGGTTTTCTGCCTTTCAAGGAAATCTCCAAACAGTATTTCTCCAGCAATGTGTCTGCTTCGCAAGCGCGCATCCAAGATGTGATCCGCGAAGGCCAGGAACTGCTGATCCAAGTGGAAAAAGAAGAGCGCGGCAACAAGGGCGCGGCGCTGACCACCTTTGTGTCGCTGGCCGGACGCTATGTGGTGCTGATGCCCAACAACCCGCGCGGTGGCGGTGTCAGCCGTCGCATCGAAGGCGACGACCGGGCCGAGCTCAAAGAAGCCATGGACCAGTTGGAATACCCGAACGGCATGTCCATCATTGCCCGCACCGCCGGTATTGGCCGCAGCGCTCCCGAATTGCAATGGGACTTGAACTACCTGCTCAAGCTGTGGACCGCCATCGACGGTGCAGCCAAAGGCGGCAAGGGCGCGTTCCTGATTTACCAAGAGTCGAGTTTGGTGATTCGCGCCATCCGCGATTACTTCAACAATGACATCGGCGACATACTGATAGACACCGATGACATTTACGACCAGGCGCAGCAGTTCATGGCGCATGTCATGCCAGAGCATGCCGCCCGCGTGAAGCGCTACCGCGACGACACGCCGCTGTTCAGCCGCTTCCAAATCGAACACCAGATCGAATCCGCTTACGCCCGCACCGTGACCCTGCCCTCGGGCGGCGCGATTGTGATTGACCACACCGAAGCGCTGGTGTCGGTGGATGTGAACTCGGCACGGGCCATCAAAGGCGGCGATATCGAAGAAACCGCCACCCGCACCAACCTGGAAGCCGCAGACGAAGTGGCTCGCCAAATGCGTTTGCGCGACTTGGGCGGCCTGATCGTCATCGACTTCATCGACATGGACGAATCGAAAAACCGCCGCGAAGTGGAAAACCGCTTGCGCGACGCGTTGCGCCAAGACCGCGCAC
This sequence comes from Comamonadaceae bacterium, assembly GCA_947508145.1. GTDB lineage: Bacteria > Pseudomonadota > Gammaproteobacteria > Burkholderiales > Burkholderiaceae_C > Limnohabitans. The sequence continues at coordinate 7,295 of CANNRV010000039.1, read as the reverse complement.
GTGTGCAGTTCGGCACTATCAGTAAATTCGGTTTGATGGAAATGAGCCGCCAGCGCTTGCGCCCGGCTTTGTCCGAAGGCGCATCCATTCCCTGCCCGCGCTGCGGCGGCTCCGGCCATGTGCGCGACACCGAAAGCTCAGCGCTGCAAATTTTGCGGATCATCCAAGAAGAATCGATGAAAGAAAACACCGCCGCCGTGCACGCGCAAGTGCCGGTGGAAGTCGCTTCATTCTTGTTGAACGAAAAACGCCCCGAAATCGCCAAGATCGAGTTGAAGCAACGCACCCATGTGCTGCTGATCCCGAACAAAGGCTTGGAAACACCCAACTACAAACTCGAACGCCTGAAACACGACGACCCGCGTTTAGACAGCATCCAGGCCAGCTACAAAATGGCCGAAGAGATCGAAGACCCGACCGCCGTGACACGCCGTTCGCAAGAGCCGACCAACAAACAAACACCGGTCATCAAAGGCGTATTGCCCGATATGCCGGCACCGGCGGCTGAAGCGCGTCCGGCACGCGTTGCGGACACACGCAGCCCAACTGCAAAACCATCGACAAGCGCCCCGGCCCCGGCAGAAAAAGGCTTTTTCGGTTGGCTCAGGGGCTTGTTTGGCGGCGACAGCACACCTGCTGCTGCACCTGCCACTGACAAAACCGGCACGAGCGCCAAACCCGGCGAACGCAGCGACGGTCGCAGCGGTGGTCGCGGTGGCCAGGACGGACGACGCGGTGGACGACGTGGTGAACGCGGCGGTGAAGGCCGTGGCGAACGCGGTGAGCGCACAGAACGCCCTGAACGTGCTGAGCGCGGTGACAAACCCGATGCACGCGGTGGCGAACGCCCCGAAGGCCGAGGCAGTCGCCCTGCCCGTGGCGACAGACCACGCCAAGAACAGCGCAACGATGACACCGCTGTCACAGACACGCAGCCACCGTCCACCGAGACCGCAGAAGGCCAACATGCCGAGCGTCCAACACGCCAAGGTCGCGGAGACGGCAGACGCGGTCGCGGGCGACGCGGTGAGCGCAGTGGCTCCGGCACGCAAGAATCCTTGCCGATGTCGGACGACAACCTCAGCGACCTGTCGGCTTCCACACCAGCCGCGCATGCCGTGGAGTCCGTTGCTGCGGAGCCAAGCCACCAACCGGTTCAAGAGAACACAGGCGAGCGCCGTGAGCGCCGTGGCCGCGAGCGCCCGGGGCGCGAACGCCAGGCGCGTTCCAGCCAGGACGGTGACGCGTATGGCAGCAGATCTTCATCCTCCGACACAGCAGCGCATGCGCCAGAGCATTCACATGCGCCTGCACCGGCAGCGGCAGCGGCCAACACTGCCACGGTAGCCGGCATGCCCAAAGTCACCAGCTACGATTTACCGCTGGTGCAATTGCACGACGTGGCCCAATCCTCCGGGCTGCAATGGGTGAACTCCAACCCCGAGCGGGTGGCGCAAATCCAAGCCGCGATTGCCGCAGAACCCAAACCGGTCCATGTGCCGCGCGAGCGTCCTGCCCCGGTGGTGCTGGATGAAGGTCCGCTGGTATTGGTGGAAACCAAACGCGACCTCGGTCAGTTGCACATGCCATTTGAAAACACCTGATCAACAAGCGGTGTGTTCAAGTGAAAAGCGGCCTGCGGGCCGCTTTTTTTTTGCTCATGCGACGGGTCGATAAACAAGTCTTTATGTGTCTGGCGTAAACAGAGAAGCAGCTGTCTTCAGACTTTGGCTGACAACTTCCAACAGGCCAGGGCTTGTGCGGTATCGCCCTTGTGCTCAGCCAGTTCGGCCAACGCCCGCCAAGCCTGACGCTGTAATTCGCTGCCCGCCAAACGCGGCGCGACCTGCTCCAGCATTTGCTGGGCCTTGCCCCACAAACCGTGGCGCAAACAAATCATGCCGCTCAGGTATTGCAGTTCCAAATGGCGCGGGTTGGCCAGCCTGGCCTGTTCAATGCGGGCCAGCCATTCGCTGTCCGGCTCGACTTGCTGCAATGCGGTGGCCAGCACAATAACCATGCGTTCACGCTGATCCGCCAGCAACACCTCGGTTTGGTCGGTCAGTCGCTGCCACACAGGTAACAACCATTGCAAAGCCAGTTGCGGATCACCCTGCAATTTGAGCAGGCACTGGGCGGCGTGCAAGGCCAATTCAGGCATCAGGCGTTCTTCAGCTTGCAGCAACTTCCAGGAGGTTTGCAACTGGCTGCTGTCATGGCAATCGTCCAGACTGGCGATGGCCAAGCCGCGCACCAAACTGCGGGCCGCTGCACTGGAAAAAGCACCGTGCTTGGCCAGCAAACGTGCGGTGTCCAGCGCGGGTAAATGGTGCTGGCTCATGCGATCGGCTTTCAAGCGCAAGCGCAAACTCATGGTGCGACGCGCTGTTCCCTGGGGCAGCTGATTCAGCCATTGCTGCGCCTTGTGGCTGTCACGGTCATGCAGCGCCCAGCGGGCCGCATTCAAATAAACAGCATCGCGCAATTCCTGTTTTTGGCTGAGGCGTTGATCGTCTTCAAGCGCCAGCGCCTGCTGAAAATGCAATTCGCGGGCCGCTTTATCACGCAACGCGTGTGCACTTTCCGCCGCCAGCAAATGCAACAGGCTGCCCATCAAGGTCAGCGAGTTGTTCTGGTTAGATGCCGCGCGATTCAGCAAATTGTCCACTTGGTTCAAGCCCTGCAAAGCCGCTTTACGCGAGCGCAAAAACCGCCCGGTCATCCATAACAACATCGCATTGAGCAAAGCCTGTTGCGCCGAGCGCTCGCGCTGCTGGGTGCGCCAGCGTCTGGCTTGTGCGGGCAACTCGAACATGCTGAACAGACCGCGCAATGCAGCGTACAGCAAGGCGAAACCGCTCAACAACACAATCACCACCAGATTCAGCGACATGTCCAACCGGTAAGGCGCGACAAATACTGTGACTGTGCCTACTTGCATGCTCAGGCCCAGCGCCACAGCCACGGCCACCCCGAACAAGGCAAGAATCCATAAAGACAGCCGCATGTCAGCGGCCCGCCGATGCCGTGGCCAGCGCTGCCATCGAGCCGTCTAGACGCGGCAACTCGGTCTGGCGAAATTGCGACTGCACTTGCTTGAACAAACTTTGCGCTGCGTGGCCTTGGCGCGAAGCCAGGTCAAAAAATTGGTTCATGTCATGCTCGGCCACAGCCAGGTCATTGCGTGCTGTGCTGATCTGGCGCGACAACAATGCCAGTCGCGCATTGAGCAAACGCAGCTTGAGGTTTTCACGTACAAAAAAACTTTGCTCTGGCGACAGCATCACCGCCTGCGCTTGCTCGATGCGGCTGACCCGCACCAGACCAGACACCTCGTCCCAGACCAGCTGCGCCACACCGGCCCAGTCTTTGTCCTGCCAGATTTGCGTCCAGTTGCGCGGGTTTGTTTTGTCCGGGGCGCGGGCAGCGCGGCTGTTGGGCCCGACTGCATTGAGCACTGGCAATGTTTCAACCAGCACCACCAGTTCATCCAGCCGTATCAACAAACCGGGAATGTCGGTCAGACTGGCCGATTGCAGCCGTTCGATGTCGTGTTGCAGCGCGCGCAACACCGGCGCCAGACGCGGCTGTGGCACTTTGGACAAACGTTTTTGCGCGGTTTGCAAAGCCGCCAACATGGGCTGCACGCTGCCGGTCAACTCGGCCTGCTGCTGCGCCAAGGCCAGCGCCGATTCAATATCGACCACCAGGTTTTCGTCACGCGAACGCGACAGGCTTTGCATCAGTTCTTCCAGCTGACTGCGCTGCAAGGCCACTTCGCTCAAGCGGGCATCCAGCAAAGCCACGCGTGCTGCCGTTTCCTGGGTCAGTTGTTCGGCATGTTTGGCCATGCTGCTGGCCTGCACAGACAGTTGTCCGGCATCGGCGCTTTGGCGCGCCAGTTGCTCTTGCATATTGGACAGCTTGAGCCACAGTTCTAAACAGGCCAAAGCGCATAGCAGTGCGAGGGCCAGCGTCAGTGTGGCTAGGGTGGGCTGCCACCTGCGAACAGGGTTTGGCGTGCTGGCAGTGTTATCGCTTGTCGGTGGGGAGGGTTCACTGCTCATGCTCCGATTCTAATGAGGCTATCAATGCCGCTAACACCGGTTTGCAAATTTGCAGCTGCGTGAACCCGGCTTGGGTGGCGGCTTGCGCAATCCGGGCATGGGTGGCGAGCGCTATCGCAGACGACCAGTCCTGGTCAGGCAACAACTTTTGCAAATTCGCCACGGCCTGCGAACTGCTGAACACCCAAACGCTGCCATCAGTTGCCGCGTCACACGCCTGGGCCAGCCGTGCCTGATCCCAAACCGGGCATTGACGTTGGTACACCGCCAAGGTTTGCACCTGCACACCAGCGGCCTGAAGCTGTTGCATCAACCAGTCTCGCCCCACACCTTCCTGCGAGGTGTCGGCCTGATCGGCTTCGCTGCCGCGCAATATCAAGACAGCTTGATCAGTTCGCAATTGAGGCTGAACCACCCGCCACAAGGCTTCGGTGTCGAACTGCGCGGCAGCTTCGTCGGGTGAATCAATCGCATGCGTTGGTATACCGGCATCTGTCAAGGCTTGACGGCTGCCCGGGCCGGTCACCCAACAGCGGGTGTGGCTCCAATCCAACCCGCCTGCGGCAACCGCCAGCGCGTGATTGACTGCATTGCGGCTGACGAACATGACAGCCTGGTATGAATTTAAATTCGCCAAAGCACTGACTATTTGACGGGTATGCGCCACCGTTGTGATGTCTATCAACGGCCAAGTCAGAACAGTGTGACCGGCGGCTTGCAAACCGCTGGCCCAAGCCTGGTTCTCGTTGGACGGCCGGGTCAGGATGACGCGTCGTCCGCTGCTCACTTACCCCGCCCCCTGCGCCCGCAATTGACGCGCTGCCGACAAGCCAAGGGCTTGCGCATCTGCCAAGCTGGCCACTTCGCCTTGGCTGTGGGCCCGCACCAGCGGTGCGTCTATGTTGTCCGGGTTGCCCCAGGCGGCGTGCAAATCCAGCACATCGCCATGCAACACCGCGTGCGCGGCCAAAGGCATGGAACAACTGCCGCCCATGGCACGGCTGACAGCGCGTTCGGCTTCGACTGCCAGCCAAGTGTTCAGGTGCGCCAGTGGTGCGAGGACGGCTCGCACATCGTCACGTGCAGCGCGAATTTCTATGCCCAATGCACCTTGTCCGGCGGCGGGCAACATGTCAGTGGTATCAAAAATATGGCGGATGCGATCGGCCAGTCCCAGACGTTTCAAACCGGCAGCGGCCAACACAATGCCGTCGTACTGGCCTTCGTCCAGCTTGCGCAAGCGCGTGTCCAAATTGCCGCGCAAAGGTTCTATTTGTAAATCAGGGCGCAAGGCCCGCAACAACACCGTGCGACGCAAGCTGGAGGTGCCGACCACCGCGCCCAGCGGCAGGTCTTGCAATGTGGCGTAACGGGACGACACCCAAGCGTCGCGCGGGTCTTCACGTTCCATCACACAGGCCAACTCGAAACCGGGCGGCATGTCCATGGGCACGTCTTTGAGCGAATGCACCGCCAAATCGGCGCGGCCTTCATCCAAAGCCACTTCCAATTCTTTGACAAACAAACCTTTGCCGCCCACCTTGCTGAGCGAGCGATCCAGAATTTGGTCGCCTTGCGTGGTCATGCCCAAAATATCCACCTGACAACCTTGTTGTTGCAACAAAGCTTGCATATGGTGCGCCTGCCACAAGGCCAGACGGCTTTCACGGGTTGCGATGGTGAGGTGTGGTTTGTTCAAAACAAGGGACCAAGGGCCGTCAATCAATAGGGCGGGTGGATGCTAGCATGGGCTTTCGTCGTGGTTTTCCCTCTGTGTCACACCCATTTCAAGCGAACTTGTATGCATCGCAAACCGCCATTGACTGGCCGCAGTTCCTCTGTCTCTCACCCTGAAAGACCGTTGGTTGACGATATCCGCTGGCTGGGCCGCATTCTGGGTGATGTGATTCGCGAGCAAGAAGGTGAAGAAGCGTTTGCGCTGATCGAGCAAATCCGCCGACTGTCTGTCGCGTTCAGACGCGATGCGGATGCGCAAGCTGGCACGGCTTTGAAAAAACGGCTGGCATCGCTGAGCAGCGAACAAGCGGTCAGCGTGATTCGCGCCTTCACCTATTTCAGTCATTTGGCGAATCTGGCCGAGGACCAGCACCATATCCGCCGGCAACAAGCGCACGAACGCGCAGGCGATGTGCATACCGGCAGTCTGGCTTCGTCATTGGGCAAACTCAAAGCCGCAGGCATAGGCAGCAAAGCCATTCGTCAGGCGCTGGCGCAAGCGCATATCTCGCCGGTCTTAACCGCGCACCCGACCGAGGTGCAACGCAAAAGTATTTTGGATGCGGAACGCGGCATCGCCGCCTGCTTGCAAACCCGGGACGACATCGTCTCGCGCGGAAGCGACGCCACCAGCGCGCGCCAACTGTCGCAAGTGGAAAGCCTGGTGCGGGCACGCGTGCTGCAACTGTGGCAAACACGTTTGCTGCGTTTCACCAAACTCACCGTGGCCGATGAAATCGAAAACGCCATGGGCTATTACGAGTCCACGTTTTTGTCTGAAATTCCCAAGCTGTACGCCGACCTGGAACACGAACTCGGCGGCAACACAGTCGCCACGTTTTTCCGCATGGGTCAATGGATGGGCGGCGACCGCGACGGCAACCCGAATGTGAATGCCGACACCTTGGACTTGGCGATGAAGCGCCAGTGCGAAGTGGTGTTGCGCCATTACCTGACCGAGGTGCATTGGCTGGGCAGCGAGTTGTCCACCTCGGCCATGCTGGTCGGTGTGCCGCCTGCCTTGCAAACCTTGGCCGATTCTTCGCCCGACACGAATGCGCACCGTCAAGATGAACCTTACCGCCGCAGCCTGACCTTCATGTACGCCCGACTGGCGGCCAGCCTCTTGCAATTGACCGGCAAAGAAGCCGCGCGTCACGCCTTGCCACCGCAACAACCTTACCCGGATGCGCAAGCGTTTTTGTCTGACCTGCACACACTGAACAACGCATTGAGCGAGCAACACGCGCAAGCACTCGCACTGCCGCGACTGCGCCCGCTGATACGCGCGGTGCAGGTGTTTGGTTTCCATTTGGCCACCGTCGATTTACGCCAAAGCTCTGACCAGCATGAACTGGTGGTGGCTGAGTTGTTCAAAGCCGCAGGCATTGAAACCGCTTACTTAAAACAAAATGAAGACAACCGACAGCGCTTGCTGTTGCAAGCCCTGAACGACCCGCGCCCGCTGCGCATTCCCGGCCACGCTTACAG
>CANNRV010000038.1 GCA_947508145.1 Comamonadaceae bacterium | reverse complement strand
TTGGGCGTGGTGACCGGCGCGATCCAAGGCTTTTTTGTGGGCAAAACCGATTTGGTGATGCAGCGCTTTATTGAAATCTGGGGGGCCATGCCCGAGCTGTATTTGCTGATCATTTTTTCAGCGGTGTTCGAGCCCAGTGTCAGCCTGTTGCTGGTATTGCTCAGCTTGTTCGGCTGGATGGGTTTGTCCGACTATGTGCGTGCCGAGTTTTTGCGCAACCGCCAGTTGGACTATGTGCGCGCGGCGCGCGCTTTGGGCTTGTCCAACTGGGCCATCATCCGTCGCCATGTGCTGCCCAACAGCATGACACCGGTGGTCACGTTTTTGCCGTTTCGCATGAGTGCCGCCATTCTGGCCCTGACCAGTCTGGATTTTCTGGGTCTGGGCGTACCGCCCGGCACACCCAGCCTGGGCGAACTGCTGTCGCAAGGCAAAACCAATATCGATGCCTGGTGGATTTCCATCTCCACCTTCGGTGTGCTGGTGGTCACGCTGTTGTTGTTGACCTTCATGGGTGACGCGCTGCGGGATGCGCTGGATCCGCGCAAATTGCAGCAGGAGTCCGCGCCATGACCGCATTGCTGAAAGTGCACCAGTTGCACATGTCGTTTCAGGGGCGGGAAGTGGTGCACGCCGTGTCTTTTTCCTTGCAAGCTGGCGAAAAACTGGCCTTGGTGGGTGAATCCGGCTCCGGCAAAACCGTGACCGCGCTCAGTTTGCTGGGCTTGGCACGCGGCGCCTGGGTGCGCGGCGAGGCCTTGTTCAACGGCAAAGACTTGTTCAAATTCAATGAGGCGCAATGGCTGGAGGTGCGCGGCAGCGACATCGCCATGGTGTTTCAAGAGCCGATGACGGCCCTCAACCCCTTGTTCACCATCGGCGAGCAAATCGCCGAGGTGTTGTTGCTGAAAAAAGGCATGGACCGCCAGCAGGCCTGGGCGAGAGCCATCGAGTTGTTGACTGACACCGGCATCCCCGAGCCCGAGCGCCGGGTCAACAGCTACCCGCACCAGTTGTCGGGTGGTCAGCGTCAACGCGCCATGATTGCCATGGCTTTGGCGGGTGAGCCCAAATTGCTGTTGGCCGACGAGCCCACCACCGCGCTGGACGTGTCATTGCGCGGGCAAATTTTGGATTTGCTCGACAGCTTGCAACACAAACACGGCATGGCGGTACTGCTGATCACACACGATCTGAACATGGTGCGGCGTTTTGCCGACCGGGTGCTGGTGATGGAAAACGGCTACCTGGTGGAACACGGCGATGTCAGCAAGGTGCTCAGCCACCCGGTGCATCCCTACACCCGCCGCCTGGTCGACAGCCAGCCCGAACGTCATGTGTTCGAGCCGCAGGACGACGCGCCTGTGTGCGTGCAGGCCCAAGGTTTGCGCGTGGTCTATCCGGTGTCACGCCCGGGCTGGCGCGGCTGGTTCGGGCATGCCGAATTTGTCGCTTTGCAGGGGGCAGACTTTGAGTTGCGCCAAGGCCAGACGCTGGGTGTCATCGGCGAATCCGGTTCGGGCAAATCCTCGCTGGCTTTGGCCGCGCTGGGCTTGATTCCGTTCCAAGGCCGTTTACATATTGAAGACAGGCAATGGCAGGGCACAGCCAAATCGGATTTACCCTTGCGCCGTGCTGTGCAGGTGGTGTTCCAAGACCCGTTTTCCTCGCTGTCGCCGCGCATGACCGTGGAGGAAGTGGTGGGTGAAGGTTTGCTGGTACACGAAGCTGAATTGACTGCCGCGCAGCGTCAAAGCCGCGTGCTGGCGGCTTTGAACGAAGTCGGCATGGATGAAACCCAGTTTCCCGGTCTGCTGGCACGTTACCCGCATGAGTTTTCCGGCGGCCAGCGTCAGCGGTTGGCGATTGCCCGGGCATTGATTGTTGAGCCGCGCATTCTGGTGTTGGACGAGCCCACCAGCGCGCTGGACATTTCCATTCAAAAACAGGTGCTGGACCTGCTGCAACGCCTGCAACGGGAACGCGGCTTGAGCTACTTGTTAATCACCCATGACATCGATGTGATTCAGGCCATGGCCCACCATGTGCTGGTGCTCAAAGACGGCGTGGTGGTGGAGTCCGGTGCCATCGATCGCATCACCCACGCACCGCAATCTGACTACACACGCATCTTATTGGCGGGGTCATTGGGTGCGGCCCAACCGGGCGGTTGATGCGCGGCTGGTCATCATGGCCGCCGAGACGGCGATAAACGTGGTTACAATAGCAGGCAAATGAACGATAACGGGCGGACATCCCAACCGCCCGTTTTTTTTGGTCGGGTGAAAAGCGGTGGCATTGCAAGACATCATTGAACAAACTGTCAGCGGTCTGGGTTACCAACTGGTCGAGGTAGAGCGTTCAGCCGGTGGGCTGTTGCGGGTCACCATCGATTTGCCTTGGCAAGCCGGGCTGCCCGAGCAGTTTGTGCAGGTTGAGGATTGCGAAAAAGTCACGCGCCAGTTGCAGTTTGTGCTGGAGGTTGAAGGCACCGCCTACAGCCGCCTCGAAGTGTCTTCACCGGGCATAGACCGGCCTTTGCGTTCAGAACAAGATTTTTTGCGTTTTGTCGGTGAGCTCATCGACTTGACATTGAAAGCGCCCATGGGGGCGGCGGCGGGTGGCCTGGTGGCTGCCAACCGCAAGAAATTCCGGGGCGTGTTGGAAACCACCGACACCCCCCAGACCTGGCAAATCACCTGGCGTGATGAGCCAACGAGCAAGCCGGGAATGCGGCCTGCGCGGGTCAATAAAAACTTGCCGGTACAGGCCTTGCAGTTCACTTTAAGCGAATTGCGTGATGCCCGACTGGCGCCGATTGTGAATTTCAAGGGCAGAAGGCCCGCTGAGAACAGGAGTAATGAATCATGAATCGCGAAATGCTGATGCTGGTGGATGCCATCTCACGCGAAAAAAATGTCGAGCGTGACCTGGTTTTCGGTGCGGTCGAATCCGCACTGGCGCAAGCCACTAAAAAACTCTATGAAGGTGACGTGGACATCCGCGTGGCCATGGACCGCGACAGCGGTGAATACGAAACCTTCCGCCGCTGGCTGGTGGTGCCCGACGAAGCCGGTTTGCAAAACCCGGATGCCGAAGAAATGTTGATGGACGCGAAAGAGCGTCTGGCCGACGTGGAAGAGGGCGAGTACATCGAGGAAAGCGTCGAGTCTTTGCCCATTGGCCGCATCGGTGCCATGGCGGCCAAGCAAGTCATTCTGCAAAAAATCCGGGATGCCGAGCGCGAAATGCTGCTCTCCGATTTCCTGGCGCGTGGCGAAAAAATCTTTGTCGGCAGCGTCAAGCGCATGGACAAGGGCGACATCATTGTCGAGAGCGGCCGGGTCGAAGGCCGTTTGCGCCGCAATGAAATGATCCCCAAAGAAAACCTGCGCAATGCAGACCGCGTGCGCGCCATGATCATGGAAGTCGACACCACCTTGCGCGGTGCACCCATCATTCTGTCGCGCTCTGCACCTGAATTCATGATTGAGTTGTTCCGCCAGGAAGTGCCTGAAATTGAACAAGGCCTGCTGGAGATCAAATCCTGCGCCCGCGACCCCGGTTCACGCGCCAAGATCGCCGTGCTCTCGCACGACAAACGCGTCGACCCTATCGGTACCTGTGTTGGCGTGCGCGGCACCCGTGTGAACGCGGTCACCAATGAACTCGCCGGTGAACGCGTCGACATCGTGTTGTGGAGCGAAGACCCGGCCCAGTTTGTGATTGGCGCACTGGCCCCGGCCAATGTCACCTCCATCGTGGTGGACGAAGAAAAACACGCCATGGACGTGGTGGTGGACGACGAAAACCTGGCCATGGCGATTGGCCGTGGCGGCCAGAACGTGCGTCTGGCCTCTGACCTCACCGGTTGGAAAATCAACATCATGGATGCCGCCGAATCTGCCCAAAAAGCGGCCAACGAAACCGAAGGCCTGCGTGCCTTGTTCGTTGAAAAACTTGACGTGGACCAGGAAGTTGCCGACATCCTGATCGAAGAAGGTTTCACCAGCCTGGAAGAAGTGGCTTATGTGCCGCTGCAAGAGATGCTGGAAATTGAAAGCTTTGACGAAGACACGGTGAACGAATTGCGGGCCCGCGCCAAAGATGCTTTGCTGACCATGGAAATTGCCATCGAAGAAAGCGTTGAGGAAGTTTCTCAAAACCTGAGAGACCTGGAAGGTCTGGATGCCGATTTGATTGCCAAGCTGGCCATGGGTGGCGTACATACCCGTGACGATTTGGCCGATTTGGCGGTGGACGAGCTGGTGGACATCACCGGTCAGTCTGAAGAGCAAGCAAAAACTTTGATCCTGAAGGCACGCGAACACTGGTTCGCGGGTCAAGCGTAACGGTCATGAAGAGGAACACCACAGATGACCATCACAACGGTTGCCGAGTTTGCCAAGGAACTCAAAAAATCTCCCGACACACTGCTTGAACAGCTGAAATCAGCTGGCGTGTCCAAATCTTCAGCGACCGATTCGCTGACCGATGCTGACAAGCAGAAATTGCTGGGCTTTCTCAAAGCCAGCCATGGCACAGACACGCCGGAGCGTAAAAAAATCACGCTGGTGAAAAAGTCCACGTCTGAAATCAAACAGGCGGATGCCACCGGCAAAGCCCGCACCATCCAAGTGGAAGTGCGGAAAAAACGCACCTTCGTCAAGCGCGATGAAAACGATGTGACTGAAGCGCCGGAGCCCGTGGAAGCCCCGGCCACAACGGCACCCGCGCCCATACTGGACCAGGCCGAACTGGCCAGACGCGAAGAAGAAGCCCGCCGCCAAGCCGAATTCATCCGCCGCCAGGAAGAAGAGCTGGCCGAAAAACGCCGCTTGCGCGAAGCCCAAGAAGCCAAAGACCGCGAAGCACAAGCCGCCGCCGCCGCCCCTGTGGTGGACAGCGATGCAGACAAGGCCGCTGAACAAGCGGCCAAAGCCCAAGCCGCTGCCGCTGAACGCGAAGCCGCCGCCAAAGCCAGCGCCGAAGAAGACGCAGCCCGCGCCAAAGATTTGGATTCACGCCGCCGCACTGCATTGGCCGAAGCCGAAGCCATTCGCAACATGATGAACGCACCTAAAAAGGTGCTCGTCGCGAAAAAGCCCGAACCCGAAAAAACCGCCGCAGCCGATCCCAAAGCCATCAAAGGCACTTTGCACAAACCGGCCGCAGGCAGCACCGCTCCCGGTGCCCGACCCGCCGGTTCAGCCACCACCAAAGAAGGCCAAAAAGAAGTCAAGAGCGCCAAGCTGTCTTCCAGTTGGGCGGATGAACAGGCCAAGAAGAAAGAAATCAAAACACGAGGCGACGCCAGCGGTGGTGTGGGTCGCAACAGCTGGCGCGGTGGTCCGCGCGGCAAACGCGAACGCGACCGTGACGACACGCCGGTGCAAGCCGCACCCGCCGAAGCACGCATTATTGAAGTGCACGTGCCTGAAACCATTACCGTGGCCGAGCTGGCCCACAAAATGGCGGTCAAGGCTTCAGAGGTCATCAAGCAATTGATGAAGCTGGGTCAGATGGTCACCATCAACCAGCCGCTGGACCAGGACACCGCCATGATCGTGGTGGAAGAAATGGGCCACAAAGCCATCATCGCTTCGCTGGACGACCCCGAGGCGTTCACCGAAGAAGAAGCTTCAGCGCACCACGGCGAAGCTGTGACCCGCGCACCGGTGGTCACTGTCATGGGTCACGTTGACCACGGCAAGACCTCGCTGCTGGACTACATCCGCCGCGCCAAAGTGGCATCCGGCGAAGCCGGTGGCATCACCCAGCACATTGGCGCCTACCACGTGGAAACACCGCGCGGCATGATCTCCTTCCTTGACACCCCCGGCCACGAGGCGTTCACCGCCATGCGTGCGCGTGGTGCGCAAGCCACTGACATTGTCATTCTGGTGGTGGCCGCAGATGACGGTGTGATGCCGCAAACCAAAGAAGCGATCAAGCACGCCAAAGCAGCCGGTGTGCCCATCGTGGTCGCGATCAACAAGATCGACAAACCCGATGCCAACACCGACCGCGTGAAAAGCGAATTGGTAGCCGAAGAAGTCATCCCCGAAGAATTCGGTGGTGACGCACCGTTTGTGTCGGTGTCGGCCAAAACCGGCCAAGGCGTGGACGACTTGCTTGAGCAAGTGCTGTTGCAAGCCGAGGTGCTGGAACTCAAAGCGCCTATCGATGCCATGGCCAAAGGTCTGGTGATTGAAGCCAGCTTGGACAAAGGTCGCGGCCCGGTTGCCACCATTCTGGTGCAGTCCGGCACCTTGAAAACCGGTGACGTGGTGCTGGCCGGTCAAACCTTTGGCCGCGTGCGCGCCATGCTGGATGAAAACGGCAAGAGCATCAAGTCAGCCGGTCCGTCTATTCCGGTGGAAATCCAAGGTCTGACCGATGTGCCGCAAGCCGGTGACGAATTCATGGTCTTGTCCGACGAGCGACGTGCACGCGAAATCGCTACCTACCGCGCCGGTAAATTCCGCAACACCAAACTGGCCAAGCAACAAGCGTCCAAGCTGGAAAACATGTTCACCGACATGGCCTCCGGCGAAGTCAAAAACCTGCCCATCATCATCAAGGCAGACGTACAAGGCTCGCAAGAAGCCTTGGCAACCTCGCTGCTCAAACTCACCAACGAAGAGATCCGTGTGCAACTGGTCTACGGTGCGGTCGGTGGCATCAGCGAGTCCGACATCAATTTGGCGATTGCCTCCAAAGCCGTCATCATCGGTTTCAACACACGGGCAGACGCCGGTGCGCGCAAACTGGCCGAGAACAACGGTGTCGAGATCCGCTACTACAACATCATTTATGACGCTGTAGACGAACTCAAAGCGGCGATGTCAGGCATGCTGACACCGGACAAAAAAGAAGAAGTCATCGGCATGGCGCAAATCCGCCAGGTGTTCCGCATCAGCAAGATCGGTGCGATTGCAGGCTGTATGGTCACCAACGGCTTCATCCGCCGCAACGCGCGTTTGCGTTTGCTGCGCGACAACGTGGTGGTGTTCACCGGCGAGCTCGAGAGCTTGAAACGTTTCAAAGACGACGTGCGCGAAGTCAAAGAAGGTTTCGAATGCGGCTTGAACCTCAAAGGCTATAACGACATCCAAGAAGGCGACCAGCTTGAGTTCTTTGAAATCAAGGAAATCGCCCGCACGATTTAAGCCACTGCATGCCCGCCAAGAAGTCGTCCACAGCCCACCGCGGTTTTCGCGTCGCCGACCAAATCCAGCGCGATTTGTCGGAGCTGATCCGCGAACTCAAAGACCCGCGTCTGGGCATGGTGACCATCCAATCGGTGGAAGTCACCCCGGACTATGCACACGCCAAAGTGTTTTTCAGTGTGCTGGTGGGGGATGCCGAAGCCTGCGCCGAAGGCCTGAACCAAGCCGCCGGTTTTTTGCGCAACGGCTTGTTCAAACGCTTACATATTCACACCGTACCTACTTTGCATTTCCAATACGACCGCACCCCCGAACGCGCCGCCGATATGAACGCGTTGATTGCCCGTGCGGTTGCCTCTCGCGCCAAAGACACCGACTGACCATGAACTCGCCACGCACACGGGTGCAACGGCGTCCCGTGCATGGGGTGTTGTTGCTCGATAAACCGCTGGGACTCTCCAGCAACCAGGCTTTGCAAAAAGCCAAGTGGTTGCTGCGTGCGGAAAAAGCCGGTCACACCGGCACGCTAGATCCGCTCGCCACAGGCGTGTTGCCACTGTGTTTTGGGGCAGCCACCAAATTCAGTCAATTGCATTTGGATGCCGACAAAACCTATGAAGCCGTGTTGCGCTTGGGCCAACGCACCAGCACAGCAGATGCGGAAGGCGAAGTCATCGCCGAAGCGCCGGTGGATTTCACGCCTGACAAATTACAGCAAGTGCAAGCGCTGTTCACTGGTGAACTTATGCAATTGCCGCCCATGCACAGCGCCTTGAAAAAAGACGGCAAGGCTTTGTATGAATACGCACGCGAGGGTGTGGACGTAGAACGCGCACCGCGTCGCGTCACGATTTTTGAATTGCAATTGAACGAACTGCCACAGGTTGACGGCGTTCGCAGCGTGGCTTTGCGTGCGCGTTGCAGCAAAGGCACTTACATTCGCACGCTGGGCGAAGACATTGGCATTGCACTCGGTTGCGGCGCGTTTTTGTCTTTTTTGCGGCGCGTGCAAAGCGGCGTGTTTCACGCCAAAGACTGTGTTTCGCTGACCGATTTGGAAGCCTGGCCCGAAGACAAACGCCACGCCGCTTTATTGCCGGTGGATGCGCTGTTAGACAGTCACACAGCCATCACATTGCCCAGCGAAGATGCCGGTCGTTTCCTCAGCGGTTTGCGCCGCCGTGGCGACTGGCCTGACCATGCGCAAGTGGCTGTGTATGGCAGCGACCCGCATTCATTGCTAGGCACCGCCCACGTGCGTGCCGGTGAACTCATACCCGAACGTTTACTCAATCCCCAAGAAATCCAATCCTTACTCGAGAGTGCTGCATGACTTTACAAATTAGAAACATCGCCATCATTGCCCACGTTGACCATGGCAAAACCACCATGGTGGACCAGTTGCTGCGCCAGTCCGGCACCTTTGCCGACCACGAAAAAGTGGTCGACACCGTCATGGACAACAACGCGATTGAGCGTGAGCGCGGCATCACCATCCTGGCCAAAAACTGCGCGGTCAGCTGGAAAGGCACACACATCAACATCGTCGACACACCCGGACACGCGGACTTCGGCGGTGAAGTCGAACGCGCTTTGTCCATGGTCGATGGCGTGGTGTTGTTGATCGATGCGCAAGAAGGCCCTATGCCACAAACCCGCTTCGTCACCAAGAAAGCCTTGGCACTGGGTTTGAAGCCCATCGTCGTGGTGAACAAAGTGGACAAGCCCGGTTCACGCCCCAGCGTCGTGATCAACCAGGCATTTGAGTTGTTTGACAAACTCGGCGCGAACGACGAACAGCTCGACTTCCCCGTCGTTTACGCTTCGGGCATTAACGGTTGGTCTTCCTTGGTGGAAGGCGAGCAGGGCGAGCAATGGGGCCCGGACATGTCGGCCTTGTTTGAAACCGTGTTGAAACACGTGCCGCCGCAACAAGGCGACCCAGCAGCGCCTTTGCAATTGCAAATCTCTGCGCTGGACTTTTCCACTTTTGTTGGTCGCATTGGCGTAGGCCGCATCAGCGCTGGCACCATCAAGCCCAGCATGGACGTGGTGGTGATGGCTGGTGTGGATGGCGCACCTGTCAAAGGCCGCATCAACCAGGTGTTGAAGTTCCAAGGTCTTGACCGCATTCAAGCCACCGAAGCCGGTCCCGGCGACATTGTGTTGATCAACGGCATTGCAGACATCGGCATTGGCGTGACCATCACCGATCCGCTGAACCCGAAACCGCTGCCCATGTTGAAGGTGGATGAACCCACTTTGACCATGAACTTCTGCGTCAACACCTCGCCACTCGCCGGTCGTGAAGGCAAGTACGTGACCAGCCGCCAAATTTGGGACCGTCTGCAAAAAGAACTGCAACACAACGTGGCTTTGCGTGTGAAAGAAACTGACGAAGACGGCATTTTTGAAGTGTCTGGTCGCGGTGAATTGCACTTGACCATTTTGTTGGAAAACATGCGCCGCGAAGGTTATGAATTGGCCGTGTCCAAACCGCGCGTGGTCTATCGCGAGATCGACGGCGAGCGTTGCGAACCTATTGAGTTGGTCACCGCTGACATCGAAGAAATACACCAAGGCGGCGTGATGCAAGCCTTGGGTGAGCGCAAAGGCGACTTGGTGAACATGGAATCTGACGGACGCGGTCGTGTGCGTTTGGAATACCGAATTCCAGCGCGTGGCCTGATTGGTTTCACCACCGAGTTTTTGAACTTGACCCGTGGTTCAGGCCTCATCTCTAATATCTTCGACAAATACGAAGCGCACAAAGGCGAGATTGGCGGACGCAAAAACGGCGTGCTGATTTCCATGGACGACGGTGAAATTTTCACTTACGCCTTGGGCAAATTGGATGACCGTGGCCGCATGTTTGTCAAGCCCAACGACCCGGTGTATGAAGGCATGATCGTTGGTATCCACAGCCGTGACAACGACCTGGTGGTGAACGCGACCCGCACCAAACAGCTGACCAACTTCCGTGTCTCCGGCAAAGAAGACGCGATCAAAATCACGCCGCCGATTCAACTGACGCTGGAATACGGCGTGCAGTTCATCGAAGACGATGAATTGGTTGAGATCACACCGAAAAGCGTGCGCCTGCGCAAACGCCATTTGAAAGAACACGAGCGCAAACGCGCCAGCCGCGAAGGCTGAGCCGCTTCGCCATGCACAAGCGGCTGAGTCACACACAGGCCTTGGGCCTGATGGTGATGGCCACTTTGCTGTGGTCTATCGCAGGTGTGGTGTCGCGGCAAATCACCCAAGCGCTAGGCTTTGAGGTGACGTTCTGGCGCAGTTTTTTCACCACGCTGAGTTTGGCTTTGGGCCTCACACTGGCCACGCGCGGCACGGTGTGGCGTGTGGCTCAGTTTCAATCTCGCACGCTGTGGATCTCAGGCGTGTGCTGGTCGGTGATGTTCACCGCCTTCATGCTGGGCCTGACCATGACCACCGTGGCCAATGTGCTGATCACTTTGTCGCTGGGGCCATTGCTTACTGCCTTGTTGCACCGCGTCTTGGGCGGACAGGCTTTGTCGCGCCACACCTGGGCCGCGATTGCGCTGGCCGGGGTTGGCATGGCGTATATGTTTGTGTCGCAAATTCAGCTGGACGGCGGGCAGCATCTCAAAGGCATGTTGGTGGCAGCCTGTGTGCCCATCGCTGGCTCGGTGCAATGGAATTTGATGAAAACCCGTCAACAAGACGCAGCGCAAACAAACATGTTGCCTGCCATTTTGATTGGCGCTGTGCTGTCGTGTTTGTTCACTGCGCCGCTGGCGTTTCCTGCGTTGGCGAATGCCAGCGATATGCAATGGCTGGCCTTACTGGGCGTGTTTCAATTGGCACTGCCTTGCACGCTCGCCGTATGGAGCTCGCAGGTGTTAAAGCCACATGAAGTGGCCTTGCTGGCTTTGCTGGAGGTGTTGTTTGGCATCAGCTGGGCTTGGTGGGGCGCGGGTGAAGCGCCGGGGCAAGCAGTGATGCTGGGCGGCAGTTTGGTGCTGCTGGCACTGGCTGGCAATGAATACGCAAGTTGGAGACAACGCAATGCATAAAACACAGTTTGAATTGCACGATGGTGATGTGCTGGCACAGGTGAACGGCCACATAGGCTTGATCACACTGAACCGCGCCAAGGCTTTGAACGCTTTGTCATTGCCTATGGTGCGCGACCTCACGCAGGTGTTGCTGGCCTGGCAAGCAGACAGCAGCGTGAAAGCAGTTGCCATGCGCGGCATGGGTCGTGAAGGCGCATTCGGTGCGTTTTGCGCAGGTGGTGATATACGGTTTTTTCACCAAGCGGCCTTGGCCGGTGACCCGCAGTTAGAAGATTTTTTCACCGAAGAATACGCGCTCAACCATTTGATACACCGCTATGCCAAACCTTGCCTGGTGTTCATGGACGGCGTGGTGATGGGCGGCGGCATGGGCTTGGCGCAAGGCGCGGGTCTGCGCATAGCCACTGACAAAACCAAAATGGCCATGCCCGAAACCATGATCGGTTTGTTCCCCGATGTGGGCGGCGGTTATTTCCTCAGCCGCTGCCAAGGCGCATTGGGCGAATACCTCGGACTCACCGGGCACCTGTTGAACGGTGCTGAAGCGTTGTACGCCGGACTGGCAGATGTGCTCTGCCCCAGCGCCGATTTGCCCGCCTTGTGGGAGGCATTGCCAAAGATGGATTGGCAAAACGAAACACAAGCATTGCAGCAACTCACACAGCCTTATGCGGATGCCACCGCCGCAGCGAAAGCGCATACACCGGCTTGGTGGAACGACAGCTTGAACAACGTGTTTGCATCAGCCGATGTTCCAAGCATCGCAAGCGCATTGGCGCAGCACACGGATGCATTGTCAGCAGCGGCTTTGCAAGCGCTGCACAAACGTTCACCGTTGATGCTGGCCGTGACGCTTGAGCAAATTCGCCGCGCCCGCCACATGGGCCTGGCCGATGAATTGCGCATGGAACGCGACATGGTGAGACACAGTTTTCACCCGGCGCATTTGCAGCGCGGCCCGGCGCACAGCGACACGGTAGAGGGCATACGTGCGCTGGCCGTGGACAAAGACCATGCGCCCAAGTGGCAGCCTGCACGCTTAGAAGACATCACGGCTGACATGGTGCAGCCGTTTTTCCAAAGCCCGTGGCAGGTGCATGCGCACCCGCTGCGGCATTTGACAGACCCGTCGACGTGAAGCCGGGTCTTCAGTCCGTTTCACAGGTTTTGATTGAACCCATGTGCGCTGCTGTGATGCACGCAAAAAGGAAATTTACAAATGGCCTCCCCCCCTAAAGTGTTGTTCGGATTTCATGCGGTCGGTGTGCGACTGAAAACCACTCCTGCGTCCGTCATCGAGGTGTTTTTCGACCCGACCCGCAGAGACGCACGCATGCGCCAATTTCAAGAACGCGCCAAAGAAGCCAAAGTGAAACTGGTGGAAGCTGACGGCATGCGACTGGCGCAACTGGCGGGTAACCACGGCCACCAAGGCGTGGTGGCGCGGGTGCATGCGATTGATATTGCCAAGTCGTTGGATGAGTGTCTGGAGGCATTGCCTGAAGACACACCGGCGCTGATATTGGTTCTGGACGGCATCACCGATCCGCACAACCTGGGCGCGTGTTTGCGCGTGGCAGACGGCGCGGGCGTGCATGCGGTGATAGCGCCCAAAGACCATGCCGTGGGCATCAACGCCACCGTGGCCAAAGTGGCCAGCGGCGCAGCCGAGACCGTGCC